>JBEKVL010000718.1:0-3714 GCA_049514055.1 Tepidisphaeraceae bacterium
GCCTGCGAAGTGGCCCTAGGCATGGTCTATGGTCGGCCGGTCGAGTACTTGGGGCCGGTCTACGATTCGCATATTGTGGAAGGCGCTGCGATACGCATCCGATTCAAGCACGTCGGCAAAGGGTTGGCGTTCAAGCACGCCGACGCACTCCAGGGTTTCGCCATAGCCGGTGAGGACCGCGTCTTCCACTGGGCTGCGGCGACGATCGATGGGGCGAGCGTGGTTGTCCACAGTGAGAAGGTGACGAAACCGCAGGCTGTGCGCTATGCCTGGGCCAACAAGCGGACCTGGGCGAATTTGTTCAACAAAGACGGACTGCCGGCGGCGCCTTTCCGCACGGATACATGGTAAGAGTTCATTGGCGAGTCAATGGTAAAGCGCTCTCGCAGTACAATGGCTTCTATTGGTGAGGCTCGGGTTTGTGCGGCGTTCGCACCTAGAACCGGAAGGGCCCATGGACCTCTGCTGAACTCAAAGACGAAAGGACACGAGTGTGAGAACGACGGTCAACGCCATTCTGGGTAGTGTACTTCTTCTCTCGTCCGTTCTGCAGGCGGCGGATTCGCCGCCTTTCGACTCGCGGGCCCGCATCGTCAGCGACCTCAAATCGTTGACCGCGATCCGCGACGCGTTGGCCGCGAAGTTGGACAAACGCATGGCATCCAATGCCGGGAGCCAGGCGGTGCGCGATCTGACTTTGCGCCTGGACGAAGGGGCGGACCGCGACCAGTTGGACCTTGTCCTGCCTCGGCGTTCGGGTGCATGGATGAGTCCCTATGCCGTGGTGCCTTACTGGCGTCAGGGCACGGCCAAGGACAGAATGAAACTGCTTCAGCAGAGGGCCTTCTCGGTGCCGTTCGATCGGTTTCGTTACCCGATCAACGCCGCCCTTCTGGCGATCACCGATCAATCCGTGAGCGGTTCGGTGGAAGTCACACTCGCTCTGGATCAGCTCTGGGACGAACGTTTCCCGCCGAACTCGCCTATCTGCCTGCCGAATACGCGCGAGTTGTTCTCCTGGTACGACATTCCGCGCGAAGTGGGGCATCGCCGTCTCCGCAAGCAGAACTTCACGATCGACGCCGACATACGCAAGGACGTCCATGAGTTCGTGCTCTATTTCAACGACGCCTACAACAAAGGCCCGCTTCACATGACTTTCCAGGTGCCCGGCGGAGGGTGGTGCCGGCCGGATGTCCGAACTCCGGGGTTCAATCTCGGCTGGCACCAAGCGGACGTATCGGGCCTCACGTTCAAGGACGGCAGGTTGACCGGAACCGCAAAGCTCACGATCGCGCCCGACGGCTTTATGCCGAAGAACCTCGAACCGCGCTTGGTATCTCTTACGATCGACGGTCGCGCCGACGGCGGGCGGTTCGCCGGGCGCTACAGGATCGTCGGGAAACTCGGTGCATCCGACGACGAAGGCGAAGCGACAGGCGAAGTCACGGGTGCTGTCGGTGCGGTGGTGTCGGGGTTCTACAGCGCCACGGGAGAGTTGGGCGTTTGCCACGGCGCGGTAAGCGGGACGATCCATGAACCGCCGGCAACGTGCCGTGGCATGCTCGCGCCGGCAACCGGCGAACTCCCGTCCGACGGAACCGTCGCGGCGCGCGAGGCGACGGCCCGAGCGGTCCGGCTCTACCAGGAGATCGGCGCGCTCCAACTGGCGTTTACGCAGTATCCTTGCCCGTTGGTCGAAGCGCTGGCCGACGTCGGAGCATTGACGGTGGAGATGGATGCGGGCGAAGATGCACCCGTCGTCGCCTCACTCGATCTCGCGGCCGGTTATGTCGCGCGCCTACGCTCCACTGCCGAGGACACGGCCAAACGAACCGAGACGCCGTTTGTCGCGCCGGCCACCGTGGCCGATCCGGACTTCGGACCGTTTTTCGGCGCCGAACCGCTTCCCACCAGCGCCGACCGACGCGTTGTGTTGCCAGCGATCGGCGACGCAACCGGGACGCAACGCTGGCAGTTCATACCGGAGTGGACCGTCCTCGGGCCGTTCTTCCAGCGCCAGGGTCTCGATCACAATGTTGCCCAACTGCCGGACGTTGTTCCAGCGTCCGAAGGAAATTGGCGGCAAACGTCGTCCCCCCGCGTGGGGCGTTCGACCGGCGAGACCTTCCGTTGGACACCCCGTTCCGCCACAAACGGAAAACTGTCGTGGACCGGAGAACCCTGGAGCCTGGGTTGGGCCGGGCGCGTCTGGTATGCCGCAACCGAGGTGATGGCGGACGCGGACCGCGAAGTTTGGATCAGTATCGCGGCCGTCGGCCCAGCCAAGTTATGGCTCAACGACCGACTCGTATGGGCGGCAGAGGAACCTGAGTTCGCGTTTCGCGACCGGCAGGAAGAGATCGTCAAATTGCCGCTTCGCAAAGGGAGCAACCGTTTTCTTGCGAGGTGTCGTAACGACGAGGAGGTCTGCTGGTTGCGCGTCCATATCTGCACTGCCGGTTCGCCGCGAACGGCCGCGAAGCCCGTGGCGGCCGTCGAACGGGTCCCCTCGGCGCCCAGAGAACCTGAGCCGCCCCTGGCGTGGGACCTGGAGAAGAACATCAACGTTCGCTGGAAGACTCCACTTGGCCGCGGTTCCGGCGCTGCCATCGATGGAAAGCGCCTGTTCGTCAGCGACGATCCTCATACGCTTCACTGCCTGAATGCCGACACCGGAAAGGAGATCTGGTCTGCCGAGGTCAACATCCTGGAGTTCTTCGGCAACGAAGCGATGGACGAATGGAAGAAGGCCGGGAGCCCCGAGGCACGTTACGGGGTCTTCGCGAAGTACAAGTTGGCCGATGGCCGCGCGACGACGATCACCGACAAAGCAGGCACCGCGCCCGTCACCGACGGCCGGTGCGTATGGGTGCACATGTCCACAGGGGTCGCCGCGTGTTTCCATGTCGATGGCCAGCGACTATGGATCGTCCGTACTCCGTTCGTATCCGCGAAATTGGCGCTGGCTGACGACGTGGCGATCGTAGCCGGCGCCGTGAGAGACGTGAAGTCGGGCGGAGGGCCGTATCTTCTCCTGGCATTGGACCGCAAAACCGGCGAGATCCGGTGGAAACAGTCGGCGCGTGGAGCGCTGCTCGGCCTGGTCCGCCCCACCGGCGCCTCGGCGCCGGTGATTGTCGCCGGATGGGGGCAGATCTTCGATGCCTCCACGGGCAGGGTGCTGAACGACGGCACCGGTATCGATCTCCTGCACGCGGGCGGCACCTCTCCGGCTTCTTACGGCGTGTCCTTGACGCCGGACGGCATCTTTTTCGCCACGCGACTGCGAGTCGCCTATCGGTGGTGGGGCGATTCCTCAGGACGCGTCGGTCTGCGTTTCTTAGGGGAAAACGTCTCGGAATGGGGCAGCAACGGGAACGACCCGCTCCAGCCTCTCGCCGACGGCGGTCTGCTATACACGTGGGGTATTGTACAGGAGGCAGGCAGGCACTGTCCAAGTCCGAAGATGGAACTGAATGTCTTCGACGCGGCAAACGGCCGATTCGTCTCGCGCGTCAAACCGGTGATGACCGATGCGACGAGCGGCATACCGCCGGTCAGAATCGGAGACTACCTCTACCTGGGCGACACCGGTTCAGGGTCCTTCACCACCCAGCGCACCGGTCAGTATGCCGTCCTTCGCGCCGGTCCAAAACCGTACATCGTGTGCCGCAACTATTTCCCTCCCCGTACCAATCCTCGGCCGGTGTT
>JBEKVL010000719.1:0-3712 GCA_049514055.1 Tepidisphaeraceae bacterium
GTCCGAGATGCGCACATTCAACCCAGACGCGAAGACCGTCGCATTCGTGGAACCCATCTCTCGCGGCAGAATCGAACTGTCCTACACACGATGCAGGTTCACCGACCGTGGCTCATCGAGGAAAAACACCAGGCGGGTGTTGCCGCCCTTGTCGCTGTCGCGTTCGGTGGCGTGAAGCGGCTGGTGCATGTCGCCGATGAAATGGACCACCCGTTTGAGAGCCTCCGTGCGTTCGCTGGCCGGTTTGCTCTTGTCGGCCAGGATCTTGCTGAACCGTTCGGTGGCGTACACGATGTTGTTGCCATCCCGGCCGTCCCGCTTCTCATCAAAGGCAGTATACTGTGCATGGTCGAGCGACAGGTGGGTCACTGTTGGAAGCCGACTGTTTTTTGCAGCGTAGCCTCGAACTGGTCCTCAACCAGGAGTGGCCACAGCTCAACCTCAATGGCAAGGAGAATCCGGATGAACGACCACGCCACACGCCTTTTCGGAGCTTGGCTCCTCGCCGCAGTCGCCGTGGTATCCTGTACGCTGGCAGCGTTCGCCGCCAACCCGACGAACCTGCGATGCGAATACCGCGCCGATCCACTCGGCATTGATGTGGAGAACCCAAGGCTGAACTGGTTAATCGAATCCGCCCGGCGTGGCGAACTGCAGAGCGGCTAGCAGGTGCTGGTGAAGGCGCTGAAGGCCGATGGGAACAAAGTCTCTGATCGTAACAAACTGGTAACTTGTGGAACCACTTCGACTTGTTGTCGTCTAAACTACTTGCACAATCTCTGGCCTGTGATCGGCAGCCTGTACAACCCGACGGGAGATGCTCATGTCCACTGCGCACGACTCACTCAATCGTTCGAACTCTTGGTCCTTCTTCGCCTGCGTGGCGTTGCTGGCGGTCGCGGCTGGCGTCCACGCCCAATTGCCAGCAACGGCGCCGGCGGCACAGCCTCTGACGCCATTGGACCGGGCAAGACTGGCCATGCAGGAGAAAGCGTACACGCAAGCGGTAACCGACCTTGACGAGTATCTGCGCTCCAAGCCCAAGGATGCGGCCGAGGCGCAATACCTGCGGGCGTTGGCGCTGCACTACGACAAGAAGTACGGGCCATCGCTCGAGGCGGCGCAGGTCGTGCTCGATCAGCACAAGGACTCGCCGTGGATGCGCAAGGCGATGTTTCTCAAGGCGCAGTCGCTCACGCAGCAGAAGAAATTCAAGGAGGCCGAGGAGATCTATGAAGCCGAAGCGCAGCGTCTGTTGGGCGAGACGCGTAAGAAGGAGGTGGCCGGCGTCATCGTGCAGTTCGCGGATGCGCTGTGCAAGAAACCGCTGCCGACGGACGTCGGGGCACTGCCGCCGAATTATCCCAAGGCCCATGAGCTCTACGGACGGGTGCTGGCCATGGAAATCGGGCGTGAACAGCGCGACGAAGTGATGTTCAAATCCGCCCGAACGGTTCAACTTGTCGGCGATGTCGGCGCCGCGGTCAATGAATATCAGGCCTACCTGCGCGAGTTCGACCCGGATTGGACGGGCCCTGTTGGCAGCCAGGAACGCACGGCCAATGTCAAGAAACAACAGCCGTCGCCCGCGGGCAAGCGGTTCATCGAGGCGCGCTATCGTCTGGCCGAGGCGCAACTGGCCGGCAATCTGCACGCGGCGGCGCGGCAGGAGGTCGAGGACTTGCAGAAGCTAATGGCCACCAAGCCCGAGGCGTCGAAGGATGTTGCCCCCGGTGATGTGGCGTGGCTGCTGGTGCGCACCTACAACCTGCCGACGCCCGGCGATCTGCTGGAAAAGGCGGTGGCTACGGCCCGCGAATTCGCCACGAAGTTCCCCAAACACCCGAGCAGCGTTGAGGCGGCGTATTGGATTCCCCAGGCCTATTTGAACGCCGGCCGGGCCGATCAGGCGATCGTTGCCTACCAGGAGTTCATCGACGGGAAGGGTTACGGCCTGCCCGACGGCGCCGAGGCCACCAAGCGCCAGGAAGGCCGCGACAAGAGCCCGGCCGAAATGAAGGATGAGTACACCAAGCAGGCCGTCTATCAAATCGCCCAGATCCGCTTCAACCAGAAGGAATACGCCAAGGCCATCGAGCAGTGGCAGTCGTACGTCAGCAAGTATCCCAACGGCCCGCAATGGGCGTCGAGCCAGATGGAGATCATCAACGCCGAGTTCCAGATGGCGCTGGAGCTGGTGGCCACGAAAAAGTACGACGAAGCCCGCAAGCTTTTCGATGCCTTCATGGAGAAACACCCGCTGGATGCCCGCATCGCGCAGATTCTCTTTGTCTATGGGCAAATCCATTACGCGGCGGCCCAGAAGCTGGAGGAGGACAAGGGCGAGGCGGCAAAGATCACCGATTCCTATCGCCAGGCCGTCGAGGAGTGGACCAAACTTGTCAGCCGGTTCCCGGGAACCGATCAGTCTTCTCTGGCGCAGTACCGGATCGCGCAAATCCATGAGGAGAAGCTGGGCGATCTCGAAAAGGCCATCGACGCCTACCGCAAGCTCAACTGGGGTCCCAGCGCCGCCGGCGCCGCCGGGCGCGTCGCGGTGATGAGCCAGAAGAGCCTGGCCATGAGCACCGAGCGCGTGTTCCGCAGCAACGAGCCGGTGAAACTCAAGCTCAACACGCGAAATATCGAGAAGCTGACCGTCAAGATGTACCGCCTGGACCTGGAGAGCTACTTTCGCAAGGCCCACGGCATCGCGGCCGTCGAGTCGCTGGACATCGCGCTCATTCAGCCGGACAAAACCTGGGAACTGAAGGTTGACAACTACGCGAAATACAAGCCGATCGAGCAGGAACTCGCCGTTCCGTTTACCGATGCCAAGCCCGGCGTGTGCGTCATCAACGTCAGCGAAGAAGACCTGGAATGCACTACGCTGGTCATGCGCTCGGACATCGACCTGATCCTCAAGAGCAGCCGGCGCGAGGCCCTGGTGTTTGTGCAGGACATGCTCAAGAACGCCGGCGCCGAGGGCGTCGATCTGCTCTTCAGTGACGGCCAGAAGATCTTCGCCACCGGCAAGACCGGCAAGGACGGGGTCTTCCGCGCCAAGTTCGATCAGCTCAAGGATCTCAATACGATCCGCGTCTTCGCGGTGCGCGGCGAGGGCGATGTGCGCGAGCGGCATGTGGCCGCCAACATGCTCGTCACGAGTGGGCTGAACCTCTCGCGCGGGCTCTCGCCCAAGGGTTATCTCTACACCGACCGCCCGGCGTATCGCCCCGGCCAGCCGGTGTTCGTCGGCGGAGTGATCCGCCACGTCAAGGATGGTTCATACGTCGTGCCCAAGGGCCAGCCTTACCTCGTGAGCGTCACCGATCCCGGCGGCAAGCTGCTGTGGGAAGAAGAGAAGACGCTTTCGGCATTCGGCACGCTCAACGCGCGCATGTCGCTGGATGAGGCGGCCGCGGTTGGCCAGTACACGGTGACGGCCCGCCAGAAACTGGACCAGGGGAGCACGGCCGTGCCGCTGGTGTTCTCCGGGGGCTTTGCCGTACAGCAGTTCCAGACGGAGAAGATGCGGCTGAAGCTCGAGCCGGCCCGGCAGGTCTATTTCCGCGGCGAGAGCGTCGAGCTGAGCATCACGGCCGAATATTACTGGGGCGCGCCGGTGGCCCAGAAGGCTGTTCGCTATCACCTGCCGGACGGGCGCCAGTTCCTGGAGAAGACGGACGACAAGGGCAAGCTCAAGGTGACC
>JBEKVL010000720.1:0-3710 GCA_049514055.1 Tepidisphaeraceae bacterium
CCCCTCCTTGATCCCGTCGCGCTCGGCAATCTCCCGGGCGATGTCCTCCTTGCGAAGTGTGGTGTCGTTGAGGTACCGCACCGGCCGACCCGCCTCCTCCGCCTTGGCCAGTGAGGCCGCCTCCGCCTCCAAGTGGATCGACTTCCAGCGGCCGCGTGAGAAGCGGATCAGCAGGAACAGGCCGATGGAAATGCCGTAGAGCGTGGCCATGGACCACGGCCCGTGAATGCCCCACTCGGGGTGGCTCCTGGCCACCGTCCAGCCGCCGGCGACGTTGAAGAACCAGCAGAGGGCGCCCATGGCGATGGCCGGGATTGTCGTGTCGCCGGCGCCGCGGAGAGCGCCGTTGTAGATGCAGTACATGGCGTCACATAGCTGGTAGAAGGCGGCGTAGACCAGCAGCGTGCCGCCGATGCGCAACACGAGCGGGTCCGCCGTGAATATCCCCATCAACCGGCCGCGAAAGATGAAAAAGAACACGCCGCAGGCGGCCATATACACCGCCGTGATGGCGAACCCCAGATGAGCGCTGCGCAGCGCCGCCGGCGGATCGCCCCGGCCGATGTTCCGGCCGACCAGCGCCGTCACGGCCGAGCCCATCCCGATCGCCGGCATGAAACTCAGCAACATAAAACGGAAGACGTACACATTGGCGGCCATGGCGGTCTGGCCAAGCCCGGCGATCACCCAGCTCTGGAACAGCGACCACGCCAGCATCTCCGTGACCAATTGCACGCCAGAAGGGATGCCGACCCGCAGCAGCACCAGAAGTTCGCGGGCGTAGAGACGGCAGTCGTCGAGACGGCAAGAGACACGGATCGACGACAAGAACGCAATGAGGGCCAGCACGCCCATCTCCACGCCGACACCGCAAACCTGGGCGATCGCGGCGCCACGCACACCCAGCGACGACACGCTGAAATGCCCGAGCACCAGCACGTAGCCGAGGGCCGCATTGACGCAAACGCCCGATGCGGCCGCGATCAGCACGGCGTTGGGACGGTTCACGGCGACGAGAAACTGGCCCAGTGAAGTGGCGATGAGCTTGATCGGATTGGCCAGGATGATGATATGCAGGAACGCCGTCTCGGCCGCCAGCAGTTGCGGGCCATGGCCCATTCGCCCGAACGCCGTGGGAAGCAACATCGTGAACCCCGAAACAACGGGCGTGTAGAACACCGCCAGCCAGATCCCCTGCCAGAGATACCGCCCGGCCTCGGGAAGATCCTGCCGGCCAAAGGACTGCGAGGCGAGCGTATTGACGAGGAACAGAATGCCGATGCCGAAGGAGAGCAGCGTCCAAGCGAACATCCCCGCCCCGCCCGCGGCCGTCGCGGCCAGATCGCCCACTCGCGCCAACATCCACGTATCGATGAACTGCATGAGCGTATACGACGTCATCTGCATGACGGTGGGCAGGGCCAGGGAGAGCAGTTCGGCAAGCGGAGAACGAACGCGCATGGGGGGACATGATAGCGGCGTGGCAGTTCTTTCGGGAATACCGCGACGCACAAGGCCATCGCATTCGGCCGCTGGAAGTGCCGCCAGTACACTCACTGGCGGAAAACCGAGGGACGAATCTACCGGCAGGGGCGCCCTTTTGACCCCGCAACCCCGCTCGGCTACCATTCGGCCATCCAACCAATGCTTCACACGGAGGCCCATACCATGCCCGACACGGCCAAAGACGTACTCAAGTTCTGCAAAGACAAGCGAGTCCAGTTCGTCGACCTGCGATTCATGGATTTCCCCGGCCTCTGGCAACACACGACGGTGCCGGTCACCGAGTTCACGCCCGAGACCATCGACCACGGCTTCGGCTTCGATGGCTCGTGCATCCGCGGCTGGCAGGCCATCAACGAAACCGACATGCTGCTGGTGCCCATCCTGCACACCGCCCGGCTCGACCCCTTCATGCAGCACACCACCCTCTCGTTGATCTGCGACGTGCGCGATCCGATCACCAAGAAGGAATACTCCCGCGACCCGCGCTCCATCGCCCGCAAGACCGAGGCTTATCTCAAGAAGACCAAGATCGCCGACCGGGCCATGTTCGGCCCGGAGCTCGAGTTCTTCATCTTCGACCACTGCTTCTACGACCAGGGGATCAACTTCGCCAAGCACTACGTCGGCTCGCGCGAGGGCATCTGGGGCCGCGGCGACGAAGACCCCACCAACCTCGGCTACAAGATCCGCCTCAAGGAAGGCTATTTTCCCTGCCCGCCGATGGACACGATGCAGAACATCCGTTCCGAGATCGTCGCCTCGCTCATGGAACTCGGCATCCCCGTCGAGGCCCATCACCACGAAGGCGCCACCGGCGGCCAGTGCGAGATCGACATGCGCTACCAGGACCTGGTGACCATGTCCGACAACGTGATGTACTACAAGTACGTCGCCAAGAACGTGGCCGCCCGGCACGGCAAGGTGGCCACTTTCATGCCCAAGCCGCTCTTCCAGGACAACGGCTCGGGCATGCACGTCCACTTCTCGCTCTGGAAAGGCGACAAGCCGCTCTTCGCCGGCAACCGCTACGCCGGCCTGTCCGACATCGGCCTCTATGCCATCGGCGGCATCCTCAAACATGGCCGGGCCCTGTGTGCGCTCGGCAATCCCACGACCAACTCCTACAAACGCCTGGTGCCGGGCTACGAAGCGCCGGTGAACCTGATCTATTCCAGCCGAAACCGCTCGGCCGCCATCCGCATCCCGATGTACAGCGAGAACCCCAACACCAAGCGCCTGGAGTTCCGCTGCCCCGATAGTTCCTGCAACCCCTACCTGTCGTTCAGCGCCATGACCATGGCCGCCATCGACGGCATTCAGAACAAGATTCACCCCGGCGATCCGTTGGACAAGGACATCTACCACCTGACCCCCGAGGAATACGAGCAGATGGGCTCGGCGCCGGGCTCGCTGGAAGAGGCCCTGGACGCCCTGGAGAACGACCACGAATTCCTGCTGGCCGGCGATGTTTTCACGGCCGACGTGATCCACTACTGGATCAAGTACAAGCGCGACAACGAGGTGGATGCCCTCCGGGTGCGGCCGCATCCCTACGAGTTCTGCATGTACTTCGACATTTGATTGGCGGCGCCCTCTCGCGGCGTACCGCGAGAGGGTTGGTATGGTGGCCGAGGGCACGTTCCATGGTGTCTTTGAGCGGCTGGAGCGCGGTGTTGTCGTGGTGTTCGAGCCGGCGCCTGGCCTCGCGGGCGTGGCGTGCGAGGTCGTTGGGGCGGAGAATGGGGCCGAGCGCTTCATCACGCCGGTGAGGACGTAGGACGTCGATCGCCAAGATCTCCATAAAATCACCCCATGGCAGCGCGTGGATCGCGCCGGCGTCGAGGGTTGTGGAAGGTACGCGGGAAAAAAACTGTTTGGAGGCGTATGGTTTCGAGAGCCTGAGACATAAGAGGCTGTTCGCAAAGTGGTTATGAGTTGCGAGGGCGTCGGCAAGTGGGGAAAGAAAGCCGTCCTTTTCAGGTCCCAAAGCCGTCCCGATCAGTCCCGCTCCGTTCCGTTGGGTGGCGGCTGCGTCCCGTGGGGTTGCGGGCGGGTTCGGAAGGGCGTGCCCAGAAATCCGGGCAAGTCGTAAACTGTTGGCACCGCAACAGTTGTCATGCTGAGCGTACTCGCGAAGCATCTGGCCTTGGACCTCATAGCCAGATCCTTCGCGAGTACGCTCAGGATGACGGTTTGTGGCCAGG
>JBEKVL010000721.1:0-3707 GCA_049514055.1 Tepidisphaeraceae bacterium
CTGCGCATCAAGGACAGCAAAGAGAGCAAACGGAAGATCTACCACATCGACTGGTCGCCTGACAGCCGGTTCGTGAGTTTCAGCCGCGGGCCGGATGGCGAGGGCGATCTGACCAAGCCGGGGACTTTCCATGCGGCGTGCGAGATTGTCGGCGTCTACGCCAAAGATTGGAACATCTACGCGGTATCGGCAGAGGGCAGAGGGACCATTGATCTAACCAAGGCCGGCGAGGCGGATCTGGCGCAGATCACCACCAATGGCGCCAGCAACAAGGAACCGGCCTGGTTCGCTCCGAAGGCGACGAAGAAGTAGGAGCAGGATGTGAGTTTTCATTTGCACACATCTGGCGGCCACCAAGGTGGGGCCAGCGTCCTCGCCGGCCAGGGACACGGTGATCTTGCCGGGAACCGTCGTATGGCCACAAGCCGTCATATGGCCACAAACCGTCATTCCGAGCGTGCGGGCGGAGAATCCGGCTTTGGAGTCCAGGGCCGGATTCCCCGCCGGTACGCCGCTCTGAAAGTGAAGTCGTTGAATCGTCATGTTGAGTGCACTCGCGAAACATCTGACTTTGGAGTCCAACGCCAGATTCTTCGCGAGTACGTTCAGAATGACGCTTCCAACATCTTTCATCGCATGCGGGTGGGCCGCGGGTCCGTGACGACTCAGAATGACCCTTCGGAAATCCTTGGACCAGCGAGGGGGCTGGCCCTGCTGTTGCTGGGCGCTGTCTGCCTGCTCATCGGCTGCGACAAGGGCACGCCGAGAGCGCAGGCAGGGGGCACGATCGAGGTCGTGAGCAAATCCGGCGTCGAGATGGTCTATTTGCCCGGCGGCGAATTCACGATGGGCAGCGACCAGGGCAATCCCGACGAAGCCCCGGCCCACAAGGTCAGGCTCAGCCCGTTTATCATGGACAAGTGCGAAGTGACACAGGAGATGTTCGCGAAGGTGCAACTTCCCAATCCCTCGCGCTGGCAGGATCCCAGGAAGCCCGTCGAGCGCATCCGTTGGCGGGATGCCAAAGTGTACTGCAACGAACGGTCGCTGCTCGAGGGGCTCAAGCCGTGCTACAACGAGAAGACGCCCGACCTGGACTGCGACTACGCGGCCGGCGGCTACCGCCTGCCCACCGAGGCCGAGTGGGAATACGCCGCCCGCGCGGGCACGGAAACGCCTTTTGATTTCGGGCCGCCGGACAGGCTCCGCCAGTATGCGTGGTTTGCAGACAACGCCGACCAGCAGACGCACGTCGCCGGCCAGAAGACGCCCAACCGCTGGGGACTGCACGACATGGACGGCAATGTTTCGGAGTGGTGCGAGGATGTGTATGACGCGGCGTACTACAAGAGCAGTCCCGCGGTCGATCCGCAGGGTCCGCCGAATACCGGCAAGGATGTGAAACGCGTCATGCGCGGCGGCAACTGGAAGTCCAGCGCCGACATGTGTCGCGTCAGCGTCCGGCAGGCGCAGCGCACCGGCAACACCGACGCCTGCTTCTACACCGACTATTGCGGGTTCCGCTGCGTGAGACGGGTGACGCCCGAGGAATTGGCGCAACTGCCCCGCCTGCCCAAATAGGATTTTCCGGCCACCATGCTTTTTCATACCTGGCCATTCCTGCTCTTCATGCTGGTGGTGCTGCCAGGGTTCTTCGCGCTGCGAAAGACGCGGTTGTGGATCCCCTGGTTGATGGCGGCGTCGTATTTCTTCTACGGATGGTGGAATCCGTGGTATCTGCTGCTCGTCGCCTACTCGACGGCGCTGGATTATCTTCTTGTGACATTGATGGACCATTGCCCGCGACTCGGGATGGCGGGAGCGGCGGGCGAGTCCCCCGACCCTGCCGGACGACCGAAGCGGGGGCTGATGGCGCGGGCGCTGCGGCTAGAGTTTGACGACCCGGTTCTCATGGCTGCCTATCTCGTATCCAGTTCGATGGCGCTGGCGGTGCTGGGGGTAGCCGTTGTCGGCCCGGGCACGTTGCGGCCGGCGATGCTGGCGCTGGTCGTGCTCGTGCTGCTGATGGCCGTGGGTTCCGTGCTGGGCAGCCGCCGCGTCTGGCTGCTCATCAGCATTGTCAACAACCTGGCGATCCTGCTCTTCTTCAAATACGCCCGGTTCGTCGCGGAGAACCTGAACGAGGCGCTGGCGTGGGCGGGCACGTCGATACAACTGGCCGATCCTTCGACGCTGATGCCCTACGGGTTCCAGTACGTCCTGCCCGTCGGCATCTCGTTCTTCACGTTCCAGTCGATGAGTTACACCATCGACTTCTACCTGGGCAACGTCAGGCGAGAACGGAATTTCCTGCGCTTCGCGACCTTCGTCTGTTTCTTCCCGCAGTTGATGGCCGGGCCGATCGAGCGGGCGAAACATCTGCTGCCGCAGTTCCAGTCGCCGCCGCCGTTCCGCGTACAGAACCTCACCGATGGCCTGTCGCTGTTCCTTGTCGGGCTGTTCAAGAAACTCGCGTTGGCCAACTACCTTTCGCTTTACGTCGAGCGCGTCTACGACACCCCGAGGGCGTTCGGCGCGCCGGCGCTGATCATGGCCACGTTCGCCTTCGCCTGGCAGATCTTCTTCGACTTCAGCGGCTACACCGACATGGCCCGCGGCGTCGCCAGGATGATGGGCTTCAATCTGATCCTCAACTTCAACAACCCTTACCTGGCGACGGGCCTTGGCGAGTTCTGGTCGCGGTGGCACATCAGCCTTTCGACATGGTTCCGCGACTACGTCTACATTCCGCTGGGCGGCAGCCGCCGGGGCACGCTTTGCACCTACCGCAATCTCTTCATCACGTTCCTGGTTTCGGGCATCTGGCACGGCGCCAACTGGACGTTTGCCATCTGGGGGATTCTGCATGCGCTGGGGGTCATGCTCACGCGCGAACTGGAACGTTCGGCCTTCTACCGGGAACGCGTGCCCCGGATCCTCAAACAGGCCGGGGTATTCGTCTACGTCTGCTTCGCGTGGATCTTCTTCCGTGCGGTCTCGCTGTCGGATGCGACGCTGATCGTCCGCCGCATCTTCACGGCCGGATGGGAGAACCCGCAAATACCGGGCCTGATGCTCGCGCTCGTCGGGCTCATCTGGCTTTACGAGTTTCTGTTCGAATCGCGGCTGCGTCCCGTCCTGGCGTCCGGGTTCGTCCGCGTGGGCGTGGCCGTGTGCATGGTGCTTTACCTGTGTATCTGCGCCTCCGGCGGAGGCACGTTCATCTACTTCCAGTTCTGACATGGACAAACCAGCGCCTGACAACCTCGCCGCCGCACCGACCGCGTCCGAACCACCTTTCGGGATGAACGAGATGCGCCTGACCGGCCGCCAGTGGCTGATCGCGGCGGCCATCCTGCTCGTGTGTCTCCTGGCGACGCCGCGGCTCTGGAAGAGAATCGAACGTTTCGACACGGGCGTGGACTACCGCATCCCATATGCGCTCAGCAAAGACTACTGGCTCTACGAGCGGCGGCTCGAGCGGATGTCCGACCCGTCGCAGGTCGTCGTCCTTGGCGACTCCGTGGTCTGGGGCGAATATGTCCAGCCCACCGGGACGCTGTCCCATTTTCTGAACCGGGAAAGCGGCCGCACGGACGGTTTTGCCAACTGCGGCGTAAACGGCCTCTTCCCATTGGCGCTTGAAGGCCTTGTCGAGAATTACGGCGGCGCCCTGCGCAATCGCAAGATCATCCTGCACTGCAACG
>JBEKVL010000722.1:0-3699 GCA_049514055.1 Tepidisphaeraceae bacterium
CAGACTCAACAACGGGCTCACAGGCACCAATGTACTGCGGCCACTGGTGGCGGCCCCGCCAGGAAAGTTCATCTTTCATTCTATGCGGGTGGGCCGAAGGCCCATGACGACTCAGCATGACAGTTTCTGTACTGCATAGACCTCGTAAGCGAACCCGGTTTATGGCCACAAGTCACCTCCCCGCCCTGCGGCGGCGGATCACATCCATGATCGCCGCCAGCACGATGATGGCCCCGATGATCAGTTCCTGCCAGTATGACGACACCTGCAACTGCACCAGCCCGCTGCGAATCACGCCCATGATCGTCGCCCCGATCAGCACGCCGGCGACGGTGCCCTCGCCGCCCATGAGTGAGGTTCCGCCGATCACGGCGGCCGCGATCGCGTCCAGTTCAATCCCCTTGGCGGGCTCGGCCTGCGCCGATCGGTAGCGGGCAATGAAGAGCACGCCGGCCACGGCGCTGCAGAGCCCGGAAATCATGTAGGTGACGAGTTTCACCCGTCGGGTGTTGATGCCGGAGAGCGTCGTGGCGGCTTCGTTGCCGCCGACCGCGTAGACCCGCCGCCCGAAGGCGGTGTAGGTCAGCACGATGTGGGCGATGACCGCGATGATCCCCAGTACGACGACGGCCATCGGAAAGATCCACACATCCCTCAGGCCCGCGCTGATGAACGACTCGGGAATCCCGCGGATCGAGTCGCCGTGGGTCGCGACGTACACCACGCCGCGGGCCATGCCGAGCGTTCCCAGCGTCACGATGAACGGGGTGACGCCGATGTAGGAGACGATCGCCCCGTTGATCGCGCCAAGTGCCATTCCGGTCGCAAGTCCCGCGCAAACCGCCAGGCTGGCCGGGCATCCCCGGAACATGAGCCAGCCGCAAACCACGCCGCTCAGGCCGACAATCGAGCCGACCGACAGATCGATCCCGCTGGTGAGGATGACGAAGAACACGCCCAGGGCCACGATGGCCGTGTAGGCGATCTGTCGGCTTACCGTGTACACGTTGTCCCACCGCGCGAATCCCGGTTCGCAGATGGTGATGAGTACGACCAGACCCACGAGCGCCAGGAATATCCCGGACTCTCTGCGCCGCAGCAGCCCGTTGACCACGCCCCGGCCGGTCACTTGAACTCCTTCTTCATCTGCTCCATGTAGTTGTCGACATTGGCCTTGTCCACGATCAGCACGCCGGTGTCCGTCTGTTTCTCCAGCGGCTTGCCGTCGACCGCGTCTTTGAGCCGTTCGACGGCCAGCCAGCCCATTTTGTAGGTCCGCTGCGCGATGCAGAACCTGACGACGCCGCTGCGGATGCCGGCCAGCGTGTCGGGCAGGTCGTCGAAACTCGCCAGGATGATCTTGCCGGACAAGTTGCGTTCCTTTAGTACGGGGGCGGCCCCGGGCGCGCCCTCCGCCGACACGCTGAAGATCGCCTTGAGGTTCGGATGGGCCGCCAGCAGCGACTCGGTCTTGTTCACGGTGGCGTCCAGTTTGCCCTGCGTGTCTTCCCGGGCGACGATCTTCACGCCCGGCGCCTTCTCGTGGATGCACCGCTCAAAACCCTTGTACCGGTCGTTGAGATTGGTTGCGCTCAGTCCACCTTGCAGCACGGCCACTTCGCCGGTGTTGCCCATGTGCTTGAGCAGTTCCTCCGCCGCCGCATAACCGGCCGCCTCATTCACCGTGCCGATGTAGGTCAGCGCTTTGGACGACGGTGCGGGCGAATCGAAGGTGATCACCTTGATCCCCGCCCTGGTCGCCTCATCAATGACGCGAATCAGCCCCTGGTCGTCCAGCGCTGAAATCGCCAGCCCGTCCACATGCCGGGCAATCAGGTTCTCGATCACCTCCACCTGCTGCGGCACCTCGAACGCCTTGGCCGCCTGATACTCGACCTTGATCCCGTATTTCTTCGCCGCGTCCTGAAACCCCTCATAGCATGGTTCGTAGTAGGGGTGTACGCCTTTTGGCACCATCACGAAGACCTTCTGCCCGGCCTGCTTTTGGTTGCACCCGCCCAGTTGCAGGGTGATGCCGATGGCCGCCGCCAGGAACAAACTCGCCAGAGTCAACCGTACGCAGATTCGAGTCATGTCATCCTCCGCTCAGTTTGCCCCGGCCAGCATTTGTAGCACAGGCGTCTCGCCTGTGTGGTGTCGGTACTCCGACGCTTCTTCGCCGGCCGCGATCGGGGCACATCCGATGGCGATAGAGTAGCTGACCTTCGCCGCGTCGGCAATTTCTAAACGCCGGTATACGGGAGGAGGTAGTGCAGGTTGTTTGAACTGCCGTTGTGACATTCCGGAGCCGCCCCATGTCTCACTCGCGATCCAGCCTCTCATTTGCCAGCCTGTGTCTGTTGGCAATGCTCGCGGCGAGCGATCCCGGGTACGCCTACATCGACATGCCGGCCGAGAAACTCACGCTTCCCCGCCTGCTGCTCGAGTTCCGTACCTCCGGCATCTATCGCATTGAACGGCTGGACATCGAGCGTGGCGCCGTGCGTTTTGCGTTCGTCGAGGCGATTCAGGGCGCCCCGCGCGAGGCCGAGAAACACGTCATCCGTCTCGACGGCAAGGTTCCGGCCGCGTTCGCGGACATCCGCGAAGGCGATCGCGCGGTTCTCTTCGGTCCCGATCCATACGCCCGCTCGCTGGTGTTTCTCGCCGGCCACTGGTACGTCAGCAACTGGGAGCGGGACAACGGCTGGTGGCGGATTGGTTACACGGAGTCGCATTTTGACTTTGCCTGCGCGTTCTGCGGCCCGCTGCCGCAGCTCGTGGAGAACTGCCGGACGCTGCTCGATGGTGATGAGGCCGTCGTGCCCTGTCACCGCAAGCCCAAGAAACCCGAGATTGCCCTGGTCCGGGTGACGCTCCGCGATCCGCACAAGCGAATCGAAGTTGCCGATCCAGCGACCCGTCCCGCCACCCAGCCGGCGTTGCCGGACGGCCGATCCGTCGCCGAATTGCTCAACGCGCTGAACGATCCCACCTCGCGAGCGCGAATGCTCGCCGCCCACGCCCTGGGCCGGCGGAATGAGCAATCGTCCCAATCCATCGCCCTGCTGATTGCCGCCACGGGCGACAGCGACCCGTTCGTCCGTCGCGCCGCCGCCATGGCTCTGGGAGCCATCGGCAGTCCCGCCAGCCCGGCCATTCCCCGCTTGCTCGACATGATGCGCGACGGCTACGAGAACACGGACGATATCGCCGCATGGGAAGCGCGCTGTGCCATCCTGCGGCTCGACCCGGCCGGCGAAATCTGGCTGCCGGTTCTGCGGATGCGCCTGCGCGACAAGTCCGCCGAAATCCGTCGTAAGGCCGCCGGCGATTTCGGCATCTTGGGTCCATCGGCCCGTATCGCCACGCCGTTGCTCCTCAACGCGTTGGCCGATGCAAACGAGGAAGTCCGCTTTTGTGCCATCCGTTCGCTCGACAAGATCGAGGCCGATCCGGCCATCGTCGCCGCACCGCTGGTCGCGATGATGGCCGACAAGGCCAGGTACGTCCCCGACGCCGCCTTCGACACGCTCCGCAACCTGGGCCAACCCGCCGCCGTCGAGATCGGCAAGGCCCTCGCGCCGTCCAACGACGTGAAACTCCGCCGCCGCGCCGCCCGCCTCCTCCGCGAAATGGGCGACAACGCCGCCCCGGCGAGAGCTGCCTTGGAGTCGGCCAAGGACGATCCCGATGAGG
>JBEKVL010000723.1:0-3692 GCA_049514055.1 Tepidisphaeraceae bacterium
TTCGTTGCGCTCGCGCCGCGGGTCGCCGAAAATCCGCAGCGGCACATCCAGCGCATCCATCACCACCCGCCTGGCCTTGATCCTCTTGATGTGCCCGCCCACAATCGCCAGCAGGCCCTGCATGTCGAAATCCCCGGAGATGACTTCCTCACCGAACATCCGCGCCTCGACGATGGCCACCTTGCCGGCTCTTTCGAGGGCCGCCAGGTTCAGCCCCATGGACATCGCGTTCTGGCGGACGGCCTCGGCCCTCTCTTCAAACGTGACGAACACGCCGGGCTCACCATCCATCGCCCCGGCGCAGAGGAACTGCAGACCCAGCACCGTTTTTCCAGAGCCCGCCCCGCCGCTGGCCAGCGTGGTACGGCCACGGGGAAGCCCGCCCTCCAGCACCTCGTCCAGGCCGGAGATCTGAGTGGCCACTTTCGGAATGGGGCGACCGCGCACGTACATGGTGTGCTCTCTTCTGCGAACACATTGTCGCATTCGCAACGAAAAAAGCCGACGTGGAATAACGCCCTTAAGGCATTCAACCACGTCGGCTTACTCTTCGACTGGCCCGTCGCCGCAACGACTTGCCCTTCATCTAGTCATCCGACTTACATCCCGCTCGGAGCCGCCTTGCAATCCGGCAGCAATCCTCATGAGAACTTGGTATATTATACACCGCACCGGGGGGATCACAAGTTGAATCTTGTCCACTGTCTCACAGGGTGTGACCACAAATCCGGGAGGGCCGTGCTTCTGCACGGCCGGGAGTGGTCGCCCCGCGAAGCGGCCGCAGGGGACTGCGGCCCTCCCGGAAAAATGGTCGCACCCGTCTCACATGGTTGTTCATCCCGTAATCCTTTTACAGGCACTTTGCTTGTTGCGGTGATCCGACTTGGATCCGGCGCGCACTCGGGAAGCCGGGAATAGCAGCTCGTCTTGACGGTGTGGGCGCTCCGCCCCAGATCCTCTCTTCAGTGATCTGGCGGATCTTGCCCAGCGCGATGTTCTGGATCTGCCGGACGCGCTCCTTGGTCACGCCGATGATCCGGCCGACCTCATCCAGGGTCAGCGGGCCATCGGCCAACTCCTGCCAGTTGAAGCGGTGGCGAATGACTTCCTGTTCCACATCCGTCAGATTGGCCAGGTTGCCATCGACGACCATCTTAAGCTCATCGACGCATTCTTCCTTGAATATCCCGCGGCGGCGCTCGGGCCAGTCGCTCTTTTCCATGCTCGCATCGAGTTCGACAGGGAAGCGAGCGCGATGGTGCTGGACTTTCAGAGCCGCCCGGCCGAAGGTTCTGAGGATCGCCCGGCAGGCATACGTCGAGAACTTGAATCCGCGACCGGCGTCGAATTTATCCACCGCGTTCAGCAGTCCCATGTTGCCTTCGGAGATGATCTCGGCGAAGTCCACCTCGCTCGGCCGGACGCGGCGGGCCATGGCCAGGACAAGTGCGAGATTGGTCCGCACCAGGTACTCGCGGGAGTGCTCGTAGTGGCAATGCCATTTGGCGAGTTGCTCGGCGAGTTCAGCCGTCAGACCCTCGCGACAGACCCTGTGCTTGAGGTCGGTCAACCGCTTCTTGGCGTAGTTGTAGCGGTAGAACATCAACCTCTCCTCCGTGCCGTCCATCAGCCTTGGAGAATCGACTGGCTGGCCATGCACGCATCCATCGGCAGTCGGATGATACCAGGCGACCGATGGCAGCGGCATCTCCATATCAACGTCCATGAGTTGTGACTCAATGCCGCGCCGTCTGAAGATCGGCGAGTCGATGAAGGAGTAAGACGCGGCAAGAACCCGCTGGGCCTGCTCTCGAAGAGCCCGACCAATGGGGCGTGTTACGCATGTTGAACGCTTTTCAGCAGGTGCCGTGAGCATGGATGACTCCTTCTTATTTGCGAAAAAAAACCGGCGTGGTTAAACACCCGAAGGTATTCAACCACGCCGGCTTACTCTTCAACAAGCCCCCCGGCAGAACCGGGTTGCTCTTTATCTAGTCTTCCGACGACTTGTCTTCAAATCGAACTGGAGACAGCCTCAACTTCCGGCTGCTACTCCACGATCGTTCGGCGAGTATAGACTCCCGTGCCCCCATAGCAAGTCAATTCCTGTATTGACGGGATTGCTCATTGAACACCTTGCTTTTCGGTATCCTTGCGGACCTCCGGAACCTTGGTCTTCGAGAAGGCCAGGCTTAACGGGGACATCGCGAGTTTCAGCAGCAGACTAAGGCCGCCATCAATGGCGCGGAGGAGGGCTTCACGGGTACGCGGCATGTTGGAGAGTGCGAGGCCGGTGGTCAGGGCCAGACCCACGCTCGCAAGCGGATGCTGCCGAACCGGATCCAGCGGGGAGAAAGCGGCCACAGCCAAGCGCAGTCTGGATTTAGAAACCACCAATTGGTCGGTCGGGTCTATCGGAGCAGTCTTCGGGCGATCCATAGGGTTACTCCAGAAGAGAGTCATGAACAGCAGGCCCTCGATCGCGAGTGCGGCGGCAATCGGCATAACGACCGAAAGTCCGCTCAATCCCGCCCAGGCAATCGCCGCCACACCGGCAAGAGCCATCAGCCCGGCCGCGAGGCACATGGCAATTACGAGTGCGCCGCGCACAATCGCGTGACGCAGAGTCCTGCCTTCGGCCTCAGCGAGGTCGGCGAAGGCTATGACTATGTTGACCAACTCATTCATGCGGCGGTCCGCTTCATATGCTTTGAGTCAAAACAGACTCCACGGCGGACTCCATACAAACCGAGTCCGCCGCGGAGCCCGGTGCAATGAACGTCAATGCCTGCGAAACATGAACAGACCCAGGAGTAGTCCGACACCCGCGGCCACGGCGATGCTGGTCAGGGGGTTGGCCGTGACGCTGTCGCCCAGCCTCCTGGCGGCATCGGCAGTACGATCGGCCGCGTTTTCGCACGTTTCGCTGCCCGTCTCGCGGGCCGAGGCGAACGCCTGCTTGACGGCGTTGACGATTTCGTCCTTGAGATGCCCAAGGTCGCCGCCCAATTCCACGGCGTCGCTCGAGGCGTCGTGAGCAAGATGGCGCGCGGCATCCTTGACGGATTCCACGCCGTTGTCACTGATAGCACTGGCTTTCATGATGGTTCTCTTTTCTAAACACGGTCTTGTTAATGATGAACGAAAGGAATGGGTTATTGCTTCGTACGCAGATCAATCTTTCTTGGTCTTGGGTTCGTCCTTACGCGCATCCTTAGCCTCCGGCGCGGCCGGAGCCTTGTGTTCGACGGTCGCCGGAGGAGCCGGACGGGGTTCCTTGACCTCCGCCGGGGCTCTGTGTTCATCGGCCGGTCGAGCCGGTGGCGTTTTTCCGACAACGCCGGAAACAGCCGGCTTGCCAACCACATGCGTGGGCTGGATCGTCACTCGATCCGGCGGGGTCGCATAAACCGGGGCCGGCGCAACCGGCTCGACTTTCACGGCCGACGCCGGGGCTACTGGCTGCTTATGTTCCGTTGCGGGTGTCGCCGGCTGGATGTGTTCCGCTGGCAAGGCCGCCGGCTGCTTGTGCTCGACCGCGGGCGCCACCGGCTGCCTGGGCGCCGTGGGCTGGATTGCGGCGTTTGTGCGCGCTGGGGGCAATTGGGCCTTCTTCGGATCCGGCGCCTTCGCCTCCAATTGGGTTCGCTGCTGGCGCAATGTATGTACCGATGCCGCCTGCGTGACAATCT
>JBEKVL010000724.1:0-3691 GCA_049514055.1 Tepidisphaeraceae bacterium
GGCGAGCCGTAGGCGTAGGAGCCGAAGAGCATGACCCGCTGCACGCCGCGCGTGGAGGCGATGGCGTCGCAGAGCCGGGAGATGTCGGAGGCGTTCACCATATCGGATTATTCTACCTCGCATCACGTCAGGCGGAATGGTCCGCAATGCGGACTCTAACGGAGGATGCCGAGCTTGGTCATTTCGGCGGCCAAGAGTTTGCGGGCACCCTCGCTGGCTTCCCAGAGGGGGAGGCGCAGTTCGCCGGTGTCACGGCCGGCGAGTTTCATGGCGGCTTTGATGCCCACCGGGTTGCCATCGACGAACAGGGCCTTGATCAGCGGGAACAGCTTGCGGTGCAGGGCGGCGGCCTCGGTGTACTTTTGTTGCTCGGCCAGCTTGGCCAGTTTGGCGACCTCGGTGGGCATGAGGTTGGAGAGCACGCTGATCACACCGGTGGCGCCGATGGACATCAGCGGCAACGTCAGCGAATCATCGCCCGAGACGACGGTGATGTCGCAGAGCGTGCGGATTTCGGTGGCGATGTCGAGGCTGCCGGTGGCTTCCTTGATGGCGATGAAGTGCTTGTCCTGGGCCAGGCGGGCGACGGTGGCCGGGGTCATGGTGATGCCGGTGCGGCCGGGGATGTTGTAGAGCACGATCGGCAGGTCGATCTTGTCGGCCAGGGTCATGAAGTGCCGATAGAGCCCCTCCTGCGTGGGCTTGTTGTAGTAGGGGTTGACCGACAGGCAGGCATCCGCGCCCACTTCCCTGGCAAAGCGGTGCAGTTCCAGGGCCTCGGTGGTGGCGTTGGCGCCGGTGCCGGCGATCACGGGCACGCGCTTGGCCGCGGTTTCGACGGTGATGCGGATGATCTTCTCGTGTTCGGCGAAGTCGACGGTGGGCGATTCGCCGGTGGTGCCGACGGGCACGAGGCCGTCGATGCCGCCGGCGATCTGGGCCTCGATCTGCTGGCGCAGACGGGCCTCGTCGAGCTTGCCGCCGTTGAACGGCGTGATCATTGCGGTGAGTGCGCCACGAATATTCAGCATGTCATTCCTTCTCGTTCATGGATTGTTTCATGAGACGGACGGCCTCGCGCAGGCCGACGAAGATGGCCCGGCTGATGATGGCGTGTCCGATGTTGAGTTCGAGCATGTTGGGGATGGCGGCGACGGCTTGCACGTTGTGATAGTTCAGGCCGTGGCCGGCGTGCAGGCGCATGCCGTGCTGGCAAACCAGAGCGCCGGCGTCGCGCAGACGCTGGAGTTGGTGAAGCTGTGCGGGGCCTTTGGCGTTGGCGTATTCGCCGGTGTGCAATTCGACGGCCTGAAAGCCGAGTTGCTGCGCCAGGTCGACCTGCCGGGCGTCGGGGTCGATGAACGCGGAGACGAAGACGCCGGCGTCCCGCAGACGTTTGACGATGGCGGCGACGTTGGGACTGTTGACCGAAAGATCGAGGCCGCCTTCGGTGGTGATTTCCTGGCGCTTTTCGGGGACGATTGTCGCTTGATCGGGCCGGGTGGCGATGGCAATCGCGACGATCTCGGGCACGACGGACATTTCCAGATTGAGCTTGCACTGAACGGTTTTGCGAAGAACCAGAACATCGCGGTCGTTGATATGCCGGCGGTCTTCGCGGAGGTGAACGGTGATGCCGTCGGCCCCGCCGAGTTCTGCCTCGGCGGCCGCCCAGACGGGGTCGGGTTCGTACGTGCGCCGTGCCTGGCGCACGGTGGCAACGTGGTCGATATTGACGCCCAGTTCAACCATAAGCGGGGCAGTATAGAGGGGGCTGCGTGTGAAGGAAAGTGAGGTCGGCTTCGTGTCGGCTTCGTGGAAGGACGGCTGCGGCGCATAAGCCCGCGGTTCGCTGTCGGAACGGGAATCGGCCTCTTCTTCGGTGCGGCCACATGCTTGGTATGTCTCGTGTGCCTACTGGTCGTGTTGACCTGTCCGCGGGTCAGGGCGACATCTCCAGAGATGGGCGGCGAGAGGTCCGGGCCCTCGACTCCTCGCAGACGAAGGTTACGACAAATTCGGTACAAAAAGCCGTCTCCGTCGCATTGGGACACGAAATACTGGCCGCTACACAGTGCCGCCATCGCGTGTGGCAAGGCAAAGATCGGAGTGTCCCAATTGCGGAGACTTCCTTCCAGGTAGTAGTCCCAATCGCCGGGCCGTCCTCGACTATGAACACAATCAAATTCAGCTAGCCACTTTGAGAAGCGTCGGCTAATGGCGTGCAGGCTTGGGTACAGTTTGGCGAGCGGCGTTGGGAGAAAATGCAACTCGCCTGCGGTCCATAACACGCCTCGGCGTTTCTCTGGAGCCATTAGACACGCTACCGGTGACCGTCTAATGTCAACGTTCCCAGTTGTGTCGGCGTATACCAGCGGGCCGATTTGGGCAAAGTGCAGATAGTGGCAGCCGCGTGCGGGAACCATCATCGGGGCATCAGGAAGTCGTGCGAACCAATCGACCACTTGCTGGAGATCGGATTCCGTTGCCAAGAATCTGTAGGTAGTTCCCATGGTGTATCCAAGATAGTGGCATGCGTTCAGATGTCAGTAGGCCTTGCATCGCGGCCATGAGGAAACGTCGACCGGCCGGCTAAGCGGAAGCAAAACGCGCCAATGAATTTCTCGTACATAATGCGCTCATCCAGTTGTGGGCGGTGGTCGCAGGCGAATCTTTGTGGGGGTGACAATGGCCAGGCGGCCGGGCAGTATTTGGACGATATCCGGACGGGAGAGGAGGTTGCGCAATGCAGCCAGTTTCTGGTCGACACTGCTGTCTGGAACCTCAATCACGACAATTCCTGAATAATTCGCGGGCGGATATTCCCGGATGTCGGCGAATCCCCAGTCCTCGGTAAGCAGGCAAAGCGAGTTGCCACGAGCGTGAGCAGCCACATCTGGATCTTCAGCACGGCGCATGCCGATGTCACGCAGATCAATAGACACATGACTGTATGAGACCAGTAGTTCGGCGAATTCCCGGGGCAGGCAGGCGTCAATCAGAAATCGCACGGTTCATCCCCCAACCGGAACATGGTCCCAATCGGCCACAAGCTCATTGGCAAACGCGATCGCCGCCCGAACCTGCTGAACGGTAATGCCATATGATTGGGCGACGCGCTCCGGACTGTCGCCGGCCGCCAGTGCGCCCAGAATCGTCCGGACCATGACGCGCGTGTCCTTGATGACGGGCTTGCCGTGACAGCGATTCGTGTCGACTTCAATTTCATCTGCAATTAGCGCCATGGCTCCACCTGTATCTATCGTATGCATGGTCGGGGATCATGGAAAGGTCGGGGCTTCGGGGGATTGCGCAGATTGCGATAGGGCGGCTTGGGCGTCCCCCCCGGGCGCGGGGACGCGGGCTTCCTTGACAACCTTGTCGCAGGCGAGGCCGGCGAACAGGACGAGCGATACCAGCAGCAGTCGGATGTCCATGGGGATGTTTTACTATAAGGCGTTGCGGGCGACAACCAGGCCGGTGCGGCTGATGCGGGCGTCGAAGATGGAGCCGAGTGAGCCGGGGCGGGCGGAAATCTCGGCCAGACGCTGACGCAGGCGTTGGGTTTGCCTCGCATCGCGACAGAGGAAATAGGCGAAGCCGCCGCCGCCGGCGCCGGCGAGTCCGGCGGCCAGGTAGTGTTCGCGCAGTTCCATGAACAGCACGTCGATGGTCGGCGTGGTGCTGCCGG
>JBEKVL010000725.1:0-3690 GCA_049514055.1 Tepidisphaeraceae bacterium
AGAAGATCGAGATCCTCAACGACGAAGATATTGCCGCAATGGTCACCGACAAACTGGTGGCCGCCCAGCGAGCTCGGGCGCTGACGCCCGACAAGCCGGTGCTGCGCGGCACGGCCCAGAACCCGGACGTCTTCTTCCAGGCGCGCGAGGCATGCAACCTCTTCTACGATGCGTGTCCGAAACTGGTCCAGGAGTCCATGGACGAGTTTGCGAAGGTCGCCGGCCGCAGCTACAAGCTGTTTGACTACGTCGGCCACCCGCAGGCCGAGCGCGTCATCATCATTATGGGTTCCGGCGCCGAGACGGCCGACGAGACCGTCGAGCACCTGGTCAACCAGGGCGAGAAGGTCGGCATCATCAAGGTGCGGCTCTTCCGCCCGTTCTGCATCGACAGCTTCATCAATGCCCTGCCCAAGACGGTCAAGAAGATCGCCGTCCTCGACCGCACCAAGGAACCCGGTGCGATCGCCGACCCGTTGTATCAGGACATCGTCTCGGCCTTCCAGCGGGCACGCCTGCTGGGCAAGGATCCGTTCGCGACCGATCCGATGATCGTTGGCGGCCGGTATGGCTTGTCGAGCAAGGAATTCACGCCGGCGATGATCAAGGGCGTGTACGACGAACTCAGCAAGCCCAGCCCCAAAGCCATCTTCACGGTCGGCATCGTCGACGACGTCACCCAGTTGTCGCTCAAGTGGGATGACGACTGGATGATCGAGCCCAACGATGTACACAGAGCGGTCTTCTTCGGCCTCGGCGCCGACGGCACCGTGGGGGCGAACAAGAATTCGATCAAGATCATCGCCGAAGACACCGGCGATTGCGGGCAGGGCTACTTCGTCTATGACTCGAAGAAGTCCGGCGCGATCACGATCTCGCACCTGCGCTTCGGCCATCGCCCGATCAAGTCGGCCTATCTCATCAAACAGGCCCAGTTCGTCGCCTGCCACCAGTGGCAGTTCGTCGACAAGTACGACATGCTTCAGTATGCCGCCAAGGGCGCGACACTGCTGCTCAACTCCCCGTATACGCAGTACGAGGTGTGGGACCACCTGCCCTTGGAAGTGCAGGAAGGGATTCTCGAGAAACGGCTCAAAGTCTACACCATCGACGCCTACAAGGTGGCCAAGGAACAGGGCATGGGCGTGCGCATCAACACGATCATGCAGACCTGCTTCTTCGCCATCTCCGGCGTACTCGAACAGGCGGAGGCGATCAAGGCCATCAAGAAGGCCATCGAAAAGACCTACGGCAAGAAGGGTCCGGAACTCGTGAAGCGCAATTTCGCCGCCGTGGACGCCTCCATCGCCAACCTGCACGAGGTCAAGCTCGGCACCCGGGCCAACAGCACCTACAAGACGCCTCCAATGGTGTCGGACAAGGCCCCGGACTTTGTCAAGCGCGTGTCGGCCGTCATGATGGCCAACAAGGGCGACTTGCTGCCCGTCAGCGCCTTCCCGATCGACGGCACCTGGCCGCTCTCGACGACGCAGTGGGAGAAACGCAGCATTGCCCGCGACATCCCCGTGTGGGACTCGACGATCTGCATCCAGTGCAACAAATGCGCCATGGCCTGCCCCCACGCGGCCATCCGCGCCAAGGTTTACGAGCCCGGCCAGCTTACCAATGCTCCGGCAACGTACAAGTCAACCGACTACAAGGGCGCCGAGTTCAAGGGCCAGAAGTTCACCATCCAGGTGGCCCCCGAAGACTGCACCGGATGCTCGCTGTGCGTCATGGTCTGCCCGGCCAAGGACAAGACCAAGCCCAAGCACAAGGCCATCGACATGACCCCCATGGCGCCCCTCCGCGACGCGGAGAGGACCAACTACGAGTTCTTCCTCAATCTGCCCGAGGTCGATCGCACCAAGGTCAAGCTCGACGTCAAGGGCGCGCAGCTCCTCCAGCCGCTGTTCGAATACTCCGGCGCCTGCTCGGGTTGCGGCGAGACGCCCTACGTCAAACTGCTTACCCAGCTTTTCGGCGATCGGGCTATCATCGGCAATGCCACCGGCTGCTCATCGATCTATGGCGGCAACCTGCCCACCACCCCGTACCGCACCGACAAGAACGGGCGCGGTCCCGCGTGGTCCAACTCGCTGTTCGAAGACAATGCCGAGTTCGGCATGGGCATGCGGCTGGCGATCGACAAGCACAAGGAACAGGCCCAGGAAATGCTCAAGGCCATGTCCGTTGAGATCGGCGAACAGCTCGTCGGCGAATTGCTATCGGCCGATCAGGCCGGCGAAGCCGGCATTGCCGCGCAGCGGTTGCGGGTTGTCGCTCTGAAGCAGAAGCTGGCGTCCATTTCAACACCCATGTCCGCTCGCCTCATGCTTCTGGCCGACTATCTGGTGAAGAAGTCGGTCTGGATCCTCGGTGGCGACGGTTGGGCCTACGACATCGGCTATGGTGGCCTCGACCATGTCCTGGCCTGCGGCTACGACGTCAACATCCTCGTCTTGGACACCGAGGTGTATTCCAACACCGGTGGTCAGGCATCCAAGTCCACCCCGACCGGCGCGGCCGCCAAGTTCGCCTCGGCCGGCAAGTCGGGCATGAAGAAGGATCTGGGCCTCATGGCCATGGCCTACGGCAATGTCTACGTCGGCAAGGTCGCCTTCGGCGCCAAGGACGTGCAGACGGTCAAGACCTTTGTCGAGGCCGAGAGCTACCACGGCCCGTCGATCATCATTGCCTTCAGCCACTGCATCGCGCACGGTTACGATCTGGCCTACGGCTGTGAGCAGCAGAAACTTGCCGTCGATACCGGTTACTGGCCGCTGTTCCGCTACGATCCCCGCCGCGCGGCCGTCGGCGAGATTCCGCTTCAGCTTGACTCAGGCGCGCCCAAGGCCCCGCTGTCCAGCTACACGGTAAACGAGACCCGTTTCCGCATGGTCGAGCAGATGTATCCCGAGCGGTTCAAGATGCTCATGGGCCAGGCGCAGACGGATATCAACAACCGGTTCTCGCTCTACGAGCAGATGGCGAAGATCGCCGTTGGCGGCACCCGCAAGGAAGAACAGTCCGCAGCCCCGGCTGCCGAACCCAAGCCCTAACGCAGACAATAACGCCTGTGAGATGACACACAAAACATCTGTGAGATGACAGGCAAAGTGTCTGTAAGACGACAGACGAGAATGTCTGTCCTACCAAGGAGCAGTCATGGACCTCTCGACAACTTATCTCGGACTTAAGCTCTCCAATCCGCTCATGCCCGGCGCCTCGCCGCTGGCCAAGACTTTTGACAGCGTCAAGCGCATGGAAGATGCCGGCGCCGGCGCCATCGTGCTGCACTCCCTCTTCGAGGAACAGCTTCGCGGCGAGCAGCTTGGCAGTATCTACCAGATGGAAATGTACGCCGACTCCTTCCAGGAGGCGTCGAGCTATTTCCCCACGGCCCGCAGTTTCGCCCTCGGGCCCGATGAGTATCTGGCCTATATCGGCCAACTCAAGAAGAGCCTGCGCATCCCGGTGATCGCCTCGCTCAACGGCAACACGACCGGCGGCTGGATCGAACACGCCAAACTGATCGAAGAGGCCGGCGCGGATGCCCTCGAACTCAACATCTACACCGTCACCACCAATCCAGTGGAGACCGGCCAGCAGGTCGAGGACCGCCTGCTTGAGGTGGTCCGCAACGTCAAGGCGGCGACCAAGCTTCCCTTGGCGGTCAAGCTCTCGCCG
>JBEKVL010000726.1:0-3673 GCA_049514055.1 Tepidisphaeraceae bacterium
GAGATACGGATGGATGAGATCCCAGTCCGCGTCCGTCATCTCCACGAACTCGCCGCCGTTCAGCTGGTCCGGCACGAGCTTGCCGCTCGGGTCGCGAACGTAGATCGCGCCGCCGGACGCCATGGAAAACAGATTGGCTCCCGGATAGGGCGTCTCGAGATCCTCCACCTGGCCGCGGCAGTTGAACCTCACCCCGTTGAGCACCACGAAACCGCCTCCGCGCAGGGGATCGCCGGCCATGAACGATTCGGCCAGGAAGTCCAGGCACGTGCCGTTGATGACGACTCGCGGTCGACCCACGGCGTTGATCAGCGGTCGGCCGGCGGAGTTGCCCAGCACGTAGACCTCTCCGCCCTTGGCGCCGTACATGAATGTCTGGCCGACGTCGCCGTGAACGACCAGCGTGCCTTGCTTCATGATCTGGCCCAGCTGGTCCTGGCCGTTATCGTGGACGTGGATTTCCAGCCCGTCGATGCCGGATGCCAGGTAGTCGCCGGAGCTGCCCAACACGTCGATCCGCACACCGGACGACCCGGCTCCCAGGCCGCACGCGGTGAAACGCTGTCCCGCTAGGCCGTATACAATGAAGCTGCGCCAACCCAGCCGGTAGCCGCGCACCAACACGCGGGAGTCACAGTCCTCTCCTTCGGCTTGAAAACCGCGGGCGCAGATCACCAGGGTTCGCTCCCCGTTGCTCGGCGGCCGCAGGCTGTCCCGGGTCCGCCAGTCGACGCGACGTGCAGACGACGAGCCGTTCGCGCTCACCGAGGGGACGCCGTCCAGCAGCGCGTCGATCGCCCCGCGGATCTGCTGCAGCACGACGCTGCGTTTCAACGCACCGCAGTAGAAACGGCGATCGTTCAGCGTCAACAGGACGCTGATGGCCCAGTCGAAGCGGGCCCTGTCTGCGGCGACCTCGGCCCGAATCCGGTCGAGCAGCCATCGGACATTGGCGAACTGCCAGGTTGCCACGCAGGAGGCGATTTCCGCGCTGATGGCGCTGGTCTCTCCCGCCTCTGCGGCCCGCGCGATCCGTCCGGCCAGAGCGTCGCCTTGGTCCGGTGCCGCCGGTTCTGTCGTCCGCTTCCAGCGCCATTCACCCGGCGGGGAAGTGATTGCGTTGCCGAACTTGTCGGCGCAGGTCAGGGCCACCCGCATGCCGCCCGAATCCACGGTGAAGACGAACGAACCACCGTCCGTATGGCTGCCGCCGCGCGCGTTCCAGTACATGTCGGCCACGGGGCGGAAGCGGGCATCTTCCGCGGAGAGCGTCTGCAGGGTAGCGTCGATCGCCTGCTTCTCGGAGGCGATAAGACCGATGGACGCGTCACCCTCCTGCAGGGCAAAGACTTGCGGGCGCAACATGGAGGTGTCGGTGATCCCCACCAGGCGGTACGTGCGCTCATCCGGCGTGCTGCTCGCAATGATGAAGAACCAGGGTCCGTCCGGCGAACCGTGCATGTGCATTGCCTGGATCGCGCGATACACCTTCTTCTTCTCCGCGGGCAGGCGGTCGAAGTCGAGCTCCGTGGTCGGCGCCAACGCCTCGATCACGTATTCCAACGGGTAGCCGAAGGTGCGGTGCAGCAGGTCGAAGGTCAACACGGAGACTTCCGTGTCGGTCAGGAACTGCGGAACGACGTTGTGCTGGCGCAGGTGTTCGGTGATGCTGAAGTAGTTGGCGAAGTCGCCGTTGTGGACCAGGGCCTCGTTCATGCCGATGAAGGGGTGCGCGCCGGCGGGGTGCCAGACGCGGCCTTTGGTCGGATAGCGTTGATGCGCGATCCAGACGTGAGCCTGGAAGTCTTCCATCCGATAGTACTTCACCACCTGCTCGGCATAGCCGACGATCTTGAAGATCAGAAGGTCTCGGGCGTGCGAGAGGACGAACGCCTGTTTCTCGCCCAGGGACGCGTAGAAGCGCTGGTTCAGCTTGAAGCTGTTCTGGTAGATGAACTCGTCCTCGAGCGCGCGGAGCGACAGACCCTCCAGATGGTTGGCTTCGGCGAATCGCCGCAGGGATACGGGTTTCACGCGCACGAAATAGCGCGTGACATCGGGCGGACGCACGTCCAGCCCGACCTCGCCAGGATCGTCCAGATGGGCGACCCTGGCCTTGTGGGCAATCTCCAGATCGGGCGCAAGAAAGGATTCCTCGACCTGCTCTTCGACCTGCGGATCCAGCAGGGCGATCTGGATGAGATAGTTCTCCCGCAACGTGGCGGCGCTGACGCCCAGCTGATCCGAGACCAGACCCGCGGCGGCGATACCGCCGCCTTTGCCGTTCCCCCGGTTGTGCATCTGCATGCAGGCCTGGAATACGTTGCGGCCCTTCACCGGCACGCTGGCGGCGAATCCCACGACGCCGCAGCCGCCTTCTTCGACGCCATCTCCCTCCTGCGCCGCGGGAAGTCCCTCGATCAACCGGCCGCGCGCGGCGAGGATGTTCTCCACGAGTCTGTTCATAGTGCGTATCCCTGAAGCTCTGCCGGCTTCTGCCGGCGTTCGTAGTCCAGATGCTCCAGCACGTCCCAGCGCCCGACCAGGTCGTTGATGGAACGCAGCCCGAGTGACCAGAGAATCTGCTGGAGTTGGATGGACCAGGAATGGAAGAGATTGATCAGCCGCTGGGTGGCCCACTCGCGCGAATACAGGACGGACAGCTCCGGGTCCGTCGTGGCGATGCCCCGCGCGCACCCGCGCCCGCTCTCGCACGCGCCGCAGCGGATGCACTCCAAGGCAACCATCTCGGCGGTTCCGATCACCACCGCGTTGGCGCCAAGGGCCACAACCTTGGCGATGTCCCATGCCGTGCGCACTCCGCCCGAGGCGACCAGGGTCACCTGATCTCGGACGCCTTCCGCCAGCAGGAAGCGGTGGACCTTGGGCACTGCGTATTCGATCGGCATCGCGATGTTCTTCTTTGCGATGTCCGGCGCGGCGCCCGTGCCTCCGTAGCTGCCATCGAGGTGCACCACGTGCGCTCCGGCGTAGTAGCTGCCGACGGCCACCATGTCCACGTCACTGGCGCCGGAAACCTTCACGGAGACCAACGCCTTCGTATTCACTTCCTTGATCCAGTCGACGTGCTTCTTGTGGTCTTCCACCGAGTAGACGGAATGGAACGGGAAGGGAGAGAAGAGGGAAACGCCCTGCACCGCTTCTCGCATCTTGGCCACGACCGCGGTGTTCTTGTCCCCCAGGAGATGCCCGCCCAGGCCCGGCTTGGCTCCTTGGGCGTACTTGAACTCCACCATCCGCACCCGCTGAATGGTCTCCTCCCGCACGCCGAAGAGCCCCGTGGCCACCTGCGTGATGACGTGATCGTCGTACGGCGTCAACTCGTCCGGGTAGCCGCCCTCTCCGGTGCAGGTGAAGGAGTCCACCGCCGTGTATGCCGCGGCACGGGCAAGGATGGTGACCAGGCTGATGGACCCCAGGCTCATGCCGCCGCCATAGAACGGCACGCCGATGTGTACTTCGGGCCGGCCATCCCTGCGCCGGTTCAGCGGAACCCGGAGATCGACGTCCGCGGGCTTGAAGGAAGCCTCCGGCCTGTTGTCCGGAAACGCCAGCGCGATGCGGTCGAACCCGCCGCCCGACTTGCCCACCCGGTACTCCAGGCCGGCCTCCGGCGGATAGCCGGTTTCAGCCTGCTTCCACGAGGCCGCCA
>JBEKVL010000727.1:0-3666 GCA_049514055.1 Tepidisphaeraceae bacterium
GGTGCAGTGGCCTGGTGCTGCGGCAGTTTCAGTTTCGGCATCAGCAGCATGGCGACGACGAAGAGCACGATGGCGGAGGCGGTGATGAGCAGCCCTTGCAGGCGCGTATTGAGAGCGGCCGTGAGTGTCGCCACCAGAATGCCGCCCGCCGGTGCGAATACCCCGAACAGGCCGACGCGCAGACCGACCATCGTCATGGAACGAACCGCGATGATCGCCAGCACCAACCCGGCCGATCCGAAGATGGCGGCGCTGAGGGGAATGAACTCCTGGGCGAAGTACATCAGCGGATAGGCCCCGGTGAACGTCCCGAGCACCAGCAGAAGCATCCAGCGGTCGAAGTTGGCGGATTCAAACGCGCGCGACACGAGCCCGAGCATCAGGCCGAAGATGACCACGCTGGCCGGGCCAAGCCAGGTGAGTTCGCCGAGGCGGTCGATGGGGGCGATGCCCAGAACATCCAGGGCAATGGGCCGGCCAAAGAGCAGGCGTTTGTAGTCCCATGTGTACGTGGTCTTGCCTTCGGCACGGATATGTTTGGTGGGCTGCAGTGACAGCTCGAGCATCCGCACATCCGACCCAATCGCGGTCAGGTCGATGTGGAAGATGTCGAGAATGCCGCCGGGCGGGGTTTGCAAGTTATAGAGTCCCTTGCCGACAGCCGAGTAGGTGATGGTTATGGGCGTCAGTTCGGAAGGCAGCGGGCCGGTCCAGACGAGTTTGTCGCCGCGGATGGCCACGGATTCGCTGGGCTGGGCGTTGACGGTAACCGTGAGGTCGGCCAGCGAGATGATCTGCGGCGGCAGCGGCAGCAGGACTTCGCACTCGCCATTCTTTCCGGGGTTGGCGGCCTGGAATTTCGCACTGAGCTGCGCGGTGTAGATAGACTCCGGCTGGGCGGTGCCGACGCTCAGGCTGGGGGTGAGGGACACGGTCGCCTCGAAGCTCTTGACAACGGCCGGGGTGCGGACCAATGCAGGTCGCGTGTCGGCCCCCTCGACCATATCTCTGCTTCCGGCTGGCGCCCAGGCGGCGGCTGGTTGATCGGAATAAAGCCGGCTGCGCATGGCCCGTTCCTTGGACGAGTTCAGCGCGGGCAGGAGGATGGAAATCAGCAGGACGAGGATGGCCATAACGACCATCAGTTCGATGAGCGTGAACGCGCGGCGGCAAGACCTCATACATCACCCCTTGCGGTAAACAGCCACGTTCGGCAGCATGGGCCACGCCGCCTGTGTATGACAGCGAAGTATACCTTGACGGGAGTGATTGTGCGAACCGCACGACAGGGTAGAATGCCCGCCATGCGGAATCCGACGGACATGGATGTCCCCGGATCGCGCTTCGGCCCGGCAGGGCCGGTAAACCACAATATCGCAAGGAGGCGATGTCATGATCACGTCCGACAAGCCGCAGTCTCTTCCACGCCGCTTTATCGTCTCACTCCAGGTCGGTGGCGCGTTCTTCGCCCTGGCCAATGTCATCTGCGTGGCCATCCTCGGCTACGTCTACCTTTCGGCCAGGCATGAGCCCAAGACCATCGAAGTCAAAGGCTCCGCCAAGAAAGCCATCGTCAGCGACACCGTCGCCTGGGATGCCACGATCACCACGCGCGATCCGGACCTGGTCAAGGCGTACGACAAGCTTAAAGCCAACGCCGACCGCGTGGCCGCCTTCATCAAACAGGGCGGCATCGCCGACAAGGAAGTGACGTTTTCCGCCATCCAAACCAACAAGATCTTTCAGCGCGAGGTCCTCCCGACTCCGCCAAAGCAAGGCGACGGGGGCGCGGCCCCGGCGCCGTCGGTCGTGCAGACCAGCAAGGTCGAGATGTACGTCCTGACGCAGACGATCACCGTCGAGAGCCACGAAATGGACAAGGTTCCGGCACTCTCGCGCTCGATCACCAGCCTCATCAAGGACGGCGTCGAGATTGAGTCCGCCTCGCCGCGATACCTCTACTCCAAGCTCTCCGAACTGAAGCTCGACATGCTCGCCGACGCCACCCGCGATGCCACCTCGCGAGCCACCCAGATCGTCACCAACGCCAACGGCCACCTCGGCCGGCTGGTCGAGGCCAAGATGGGCGTCATGCAGATCAACCCCAAGGGCGTGACCGATGTCTCCGGCACCGGCAACAACGACACCACCAGCCTTGAGAAGGAAATACTCGCAGTGGTGACGGTCCACTTCGAGTTGAGATAATCCCGGATCGCAACGTCCCGCTCTTCTGTTCGTACTCATTGGAACAGAAGCACGTCTTTGACGAAGGAGACACTGATGACCAGTCACGGCTCCCCAGCGGCATCCAACCTCCACTCCCGTCGCGGATTCCTCAAACTCGGTGGCCAGGTCGCCGCGGCCTCGGCGCTGGCCGGGGCGACCGTGCCGGCGGTCCATGCGGCCGCGGATGAGACGATCAAACTGGCCATCGTCGGCATCGGCGGACGCGGCAGCGGGGCGATTGTCGATGCCTTCAGCACCCAGGGCGGCCCGGTGAAACTCCACGCGATCGCCGAGGTGTTCGAGAACAAGCTTCAGGACCGGCTCAAGAATTTCAAGAGCCGCTTCGCCGACAAGGTGGATGTCACGCCCGACCGCTGTTTTGTCGGGTTCGATGCCTACAAGAAGGCCATCGACTCGCTCGCGCCCGGCGATGTGGTGATCCTGACCACGCCCGCGGCATTTCGGCCGTCGCATTTCGAGTACGCCGTGCAGAAGGGCGTGAATGTGTTCATGGAGAAATCGTTTGCCACGGACTCGCCCGGCGTGCGGCGGATGCTGAAGTCGGCCGAGCTTTCCGAGCAGAAGAACCTGAAGGTGGGCGTGGGGTTCATGTGGCGGCATTCCAAGGCGCGGCAGGAGACGATCAAGCGCATTCACGACGGGATGATTGGCGACATCAACACGCTGCGTATCTACCGTGTGCATGGCCCTCATAATTGCCCGATCCGGCCAAAAGATCAGAACGAGGTGGCTTTCCAGATTCAGCACCCGATGAGTTTCAACTGGCTGTCCGGCAGCTTCTTCGTCGATTGGCACTGTCACAATATCGACGTTGCCTGCTGGGCGAAGAACGCGTGGCCGGTGTCGGCCCAGGGCATGGGCGGGCGGTGCTACGTCGAGGTTGGCAACCTCTTTGACCACTACTGCGTCGAATACACCTTCGCCGACGGGGCCAAGCTGTTCGCTTTCTCACGGCACATGGACCGCTGCTGGAACACCTATTCCGACCATGCCCACGGCACAAAGGGTACAGCGCTGATCATGGCCGACCTGGGCAATCCGGCGCCGAAGATCTACAAGAGCCAGAAGATGGTGCCGGAGGATGTCATCTGGAAATACGAAGGCCAGGAACCGAATCCGTATGTCGAGGAATGGCAGGTGCTGCTCGACGCGATTCGCCAGGGCAAACTGCACAACGAATCCCGCCGCGCCGCCGAGGCCGACCTCGCGGCGATCATGGGCCGGGTGGCCGCCCACACCGGGGCGTTTGTCACCTGGGACGCGGCCATGAAGTCCGACTTCCAGTACGTGAAGGACATCGACACCCTGACCTTCGACACCCCCGCGCCAATCTTCTCGGATGCCGAAGGCAAATACGCCGCGCCGGTGCCGGGGATCACCAAGGAACTGTGAGGTTTTTCCAGAGTCTCCCGGCAAGCA
>JBEKVL010000728.1:0-3663 GCA_049514055.1 Tepidisphaeraceae bacterium
CCTGAGGAGGGCTTCGAGGAGCAGGAGCGTGGACGGCTCGCGGACAGCCGGAGATGCACCGGACGCCTTCCAGTAATCGAGGGCCAGTTTGAACTTCTCGGCCGCCTCGTGCGGGCGCTTGAGCACGAGCAGGACTTCGCCGATGTTCTGGTGGCAGGCGGCGAGTTGCTCGGGCCGCGCGGCGGTCTCGAGTTTCTTCTCGATGATGGACAGGACGGCCAGCTTCCGCTCGGGCAGATTTTCGATGACGGGTTTGCGAGCCCAGACCGCGAGGCTTTCGACGGCGCCTTTTTCCAGGAGTTTCTGCAATACTTCCCAGGCGCGGGCCCGCACATCCTTGTCGCGCTCGATGCTCTCGACGAGGAGGCGGCCAAGTGCGTCGGCATGCTCGAAGGAAGCGGTCGTTTCCAGAGCGCTGACGGCATCGAGCCGAACCCCGGGGTCCGGATCGGCAAGGGACTGGAGGATGAAGTTGGCCGAGTCGGGGGAACCGATGCGCCGCAGGCCGTCGAGTGCGGCGCGGCGGACGTTGGCGAGTTTCTCGGAGGGTTTGACGAGTTCATAGAAATCGCGGAGTTGCGAGGGCTGGCCGAGTGCGGCCATGGCCTGGACGATGCTGGTGCGCAACTGGGACGCCGCCACGTTGCCGGCAGTGTCGGGCAGGCGTGCCCGCAGCGCGGCCGCCACTTTGGCGGCAAGCTCGGCGTTGCCGGGCTTGGCCAGTTCGGGGGCCAGGCCCTTGAGCCCCTCGGCGGCAGAGCGGGCGATGGTGAACGAATCATCTCCGAGGCGAGAGAGCAGGGGGCCGACAGTGCGGAGGTCGTGCGACGGGCCGAACGCGACGAGGATGGCGCCGGTGACGTCGGGGTCCTTTTCCTGGGCAAGTTGGGCGAGCAGGGCCTCGACAGCGCCGGGGTCGTTGGCGGCCATGAGCGTTTTGACGGCCTGCTGGCGGACGTCGATGACGCTGTCGCCGACGAGGGTCCGGAGCGCCTGGAAGATGCTGGCGGGCATGGGCTTACCGACGGACACCTCATCGTACACGAGCTGGATGCCGACGATCCGCAGGTCCTCGGCCGCATCCTGGAGGAGCTTGAGGAGCAGTGTGGCCTTGTCGGCATCGCTCCGGGTGCGATATTCGTCGCGGATGAGCGCGGCGGTGCGGTCGCGTAGCCTCGACAGCCGCCGGTCGGTTTCGGCGAGGCGGTCGACGCTGCGGTTGAGCAGGTCGGCGGTCCATTCGGATTCCGGGCGGGCGCGGGCCATCTCCCACCACTGCGACCAGCGCTGGGCGTCGTGGCCGAACTGGGAGAGCCCCGTCATCTCGATAAGCGCTTCGGCAGCCGCGTCACGGATGATGGCGCTGTCATCCTGCCGCAGGAGATCGGCCAGGACGGAAGCGGTGCCCTTGTCCAGGAGCCGGCCCATGGCACGGACGACGGCGGTGCGGGATTCGCGCGGTTGGGCGAGGTTCGTGGCGAACTGCTTGAGCCGGTCTCGCGCGGCGGGGGTCTTGAAGGCGGCCAGGGCCTGTGCCGCGGCCTCGGTCAAGGCCCGATCCTGGCTGAGCAACGAGGCAAGGACGTCATAGAACATGGGATCCGGCGGGCTCTGTCCGGCAAGGGCCCGGGCGACGGCGATCTGTCCGTCACGGTTACTTACATCCTGGAGCACCGCCAGCAGAGCCCGATTGGCATCGGGGGCGTTTCGTTGTGCGAGACGGCGGGCGGCTTCTTCGCGTTGTTGCAGCGTGGAGGCGCCCTCCTGGAGAACTGATTGCTGCAACTGTGTGTCGCGCCCGCCGGCAGCATCCGCCTGAGCGCGCACGGCAAGAGGCGCAGCGGCCATGACCGCCACAGAGAGGATTGCGGATTGGAGTTGGCGACGCGTGACCACCGGAATCTGTTTCCTTCTTCCCAACAGGAACCGGGACCGCAATCATGCGGCCCGCTTGACTCAACCAGAGAGACACGCGGTCTTAAAGAAAGTTGCCGCGACTTGGAGATTATTACACGGTGGGCCCGATTTTTCCTTGCCGTTTCCGGTTCGGAAGCTCTAATATTCAGCCCGGCGACATCCGCCACATGGGCCGCAGCATGCACGACTGGTACGATGCCGAGCAACGCGTGCAACGAGCGCAGGAGTTCTTCGCCCAGCAACGCTGGATGGAGGCTCTGGATGAGCTGCGCGCCGCAATTGCCATCAACCCGTTCAACGCCGCCTACCATTTCAACGCCGGGCTGACGCTGGACCAGATCGGGCGGGTGGATGAGGCGGTTGACGAGTATCGCCAGGCCACGACGATCGAGCCGGGCGACGTCGAGGCGACATTCCGCCTGGGGCGGGGCCTGTGCCGGCTGGGCCGGTTTCGCGAGTCGATCGAGATGTTCGAGCGGATCGAGTCGCTCGACGCCGCATGGGAGCCGAGTTATTGCGGGCGGATCATGCCGTACGTGGCGCTGGGCGACCACGACAAGGCCGAGGAGATGTTCTATACCGCCCGGCAGTACCGGGACGAGTGCCCCAACTGTTATTTTGCGATCGCCTTCAGCCTGTACGAGCGTGGTTTGTACGACAAAGCGTTGTACTGCTGGTTCAAGGCGCTCGATCTGGACGACACCCACCCGGAGGTCCACCTGAACATCGCCCGGTGTTTCTGGCAGAAGGGGGAGCTGGAGCGGGCCCGGGTTCACTATCAGAAGGAATGGCGGCAGAATCCCCACTGCATCGACGCGCTCGTGGAACTGGGCCGGCTGCTGCTGCAGGCGCGCCGGTTCGAGGAGGCGGGCGAGAAGTTCCGCCGGGCCATCGAGCTGGTGCCGGAGCATCCGCAGGCGTATATCGAGTTTGCCCGATGGCTGTTGGCGACGGATCAACTGGATGCGGCCCGGAACCTGCTTGACCGGGTGCGGCTGTCGGCGCCGGAGTATCCCGGCGTGCAGATGCGGCTCGGGGAAATAGCGGCACGCCAGGGGAATCCGGCGGAGGCCCGGCGCTTTTTGCGCAACGAACTGCGGCTCCAGTCCGGACAGCCGCAACTTCTGCTGGATCTGGCCAACATCATGCTCGACTGCGGGCAGAGGCGGCTGGCGGTGATTTGCCTGCGGAGGCTGACGTCGCTCTATCCCGGCCGGGCCGACGGTTGGCAGAACCTGGCCGTCGCGCAGTTCTCGCGGCGGCGATGGAGCGAGGGGATCGCGGCTTCGCAACGGGCGCTGGCGTGCGATCCGCGGCGGGCCTCGGCGATGTACAACCTTGCCATCGCGTTCGAGCGTTGCGGCGATTATGAGAAAGCCGTGGCCTGGATCCGCAGTGCGGCCCAGCTTGACCCGCACGATGCGGCCCTGCATCGGCTTGGGCTGCGGATGCGGGTGCTGGTCTTTCTGCGCGTCCTGGGGCGGGGATTGGCCCGGTTGTTCCACCAAAGGCGGGGCAGGCGCGCTCGTTGATCGTGGTTTCCGGCCGCGATGTTCCATGGGGGCGACGGTCGCCGATGTCCAGGATTCAAGGCCGCACCCCATTCACCGGGATGCATGACATATTCGGGATAGCGCCGGCCAAAGCCGGTGAGGTGTAACGGATGAAAGAGCCAGACGATGAAGACGTAGCGAGTCACATCGGCCCCGAGTCATGCGAGGGCGTCGGCAACGGCGCACTTGAAGC
>JBEKVL010000729.1:0-3661 GCA_049514055.1 Tepidisphaeraceae bacterium
CTCAGGTTGGCGCCCACAAACGGCCCCTCAAACTGCCAATGGATCTTGTGTTCCGTGGTGTAGCCGTGGGGGTTCGCGCCAGTCCAGCCGTTGTATTGGATAGTGGTGTGCAGCGGTTGCGACCCGTCGCCCACATAATGTCCCAGCCATCCGGCATAAAAAATAATCGCCTGCTCCACCGGCTGCGTGTCCTTCTTTTGCGCGCTCAGAGTGCGATATTCCCGCATCGCCGCCTTCAGCCGCTGCCACACTTCCGTGGTCTCCCAAGGCTGGAGTCCGATCTTTTCCGGCCTCTGACCCGCGGCAAAAACCTTGGCTTCAAAGTCCATTCGCTTGCGCGGCAAGGGCCCCAGCGCGTCCGCCAGTTCCATGTCGATGAAGTGCTCGGGAGCCTGTGCAGCCGCCAGTTCCGGCTCGGCCGGAGACCTCCAACGGTCCGGCTCCGGTCCCAGATACTCGATTTCATTGATCGCCGCAGCCGTGCGCAGAAACGCAGGCACACCCGCGGGCAGCGCCGATGCGGCCAACCGATTCACCAACCGGTGTCCCTCATTGCCCCAGGCAAAAGCGGCACGAGGCCACAACCCAACCAAAGCCAGCCCCAGGCAAAACAGCGTGGCGCCAACCAAACGAACCGAAACCAGAGAGCGGGCAAAACCAGACAGGCGTGACATGGGAAAAGTATACGACTCCCGCATCGCTGCGAGATGAAATACCGGCGAAACCAGCCACTCCAATAAAATTGCTTTCTTCCTCACAACCGCCTGCCCGTCCCCGCCCTCGCTTTCAATTACACTCGGAAACAGTGATTCACTCCGACCCATTCGCGCCCCAGCTCGACCTCTCCTTTGAAGAGCCCCGCCACGCCCGCCACATCTGGCCCGTCCGCCAGCTCGTCAGCCAGGTCCGCGAACTCGTCGAGGCCGAGTACGACGACATCTGGGTCGAGGGCGAAATCTCCAACTACCGCCCCGCTCCCTCCGGCCACCTCTACTTCACTCTCAAGGACGCCGACGCCCAACTTCCCATCGTCCTCTTTCGCCGTCAGGCCACTCTCCTGCGCTTCCGCCCCGAAGACGGCCTTCACGTCCTGGTCCGCGGCCGCGTCAGCATCTACGAGCAGCGCGGCCAAATGCAACTGGTCGCCGAAACCATGGAGCCGGTCGGCGCTGGGTCCCTTCAGCTCGCCTTTGAACAGCTCAAGGCCCGCCTCAAGGCCGAGGGACTCTTCGACGCCGAACGCAAGCGCCCTCTGCCCAGCTTTCCCCGCACCGTCGGCATCATCACTTCGCCCACCGGTGCCGTCATTCGCGACTTCCTCAACATCGTCAACCGCCGCCACTCCGGCCTCAGCGTCTTGCTCTTCCCCGTTTCGGTTCAGGGCGATCAGGCCGCCGCCGAAATCGAAACCGCCATCAACGAACTCAACGCCGCCCGCTGCGCCAACTGCGATCTGGTCGACGTCATCGTGCTCGCTCGCGGCGGGGGCTCGCTCGAAGATCTGGCCGCCTTCAACAGTGAACGAGTCGCCCGCGCCATCGCATCCAGCCGCCTCCCGGTTGTCTCAGCCATCGGCCACGAAACCGACTTCACCATCGCCGATTTTGTTGCCGATCTGCGCGCTCCCACCCCCTCCGCCGCCGCCGAACTCATCACCGAAGCCCAGCACAAAATCGAGGAACACCTCGCCAATCTCACCCATCGCCTCGACCGCGCCACCCGCTATCAGCTCTTGCAGGCTCGTCAGCGACTCAGCCGCCTTCCCGCCGGACGCAGCGAATACCGCATGAACACCCTCCTCCTGCGCCTCACCCAGCGCCTCGACGATCTCTCCACCCACGCCGAGAACGCCCTCGCCAAACACCTCCGCCAAAATCAAAAGCATCTGGCCGAGTTGGCCGCCACCATCCTCCGCCACGACCCCCGTCAGGCCCTGGCTCTGGCCCGCGAACGCCTCACGTCGGGTTCAACCCGCCTCGACCGCGCCCTCGAACGTCAGATTCAGTCCGAGCAGGCACGCCTCGGCTCCCTCCATGCCCGCCTCCATTCCCTCTCCCCCCTCGCCGTCCTCGACCGCGGCTACGCCCTGGTCCTCGACACCGACGGCGTCCTGATCCGCTCCGCCGCTCAAGTCGCTGCCGGCGACAAGCTCGTCACCCGCCTCGCCGATGGAGCCTTCATCAGCCGCGTCGAATCCTCCGCTCCCGCCAAAAGCTAAAACCCGCTCCCTGCGATAAACTTATCAATGGGAATCCGCAATTCTTACCCCCATTTGGCAATCTTCCCTCTGCTTTTCCCGGAATCGAGACCATGACCGCACCCACCCGCAAGCTCTTCGGCACCGACGGCATTCGCGCCGTCGCCGGACAATATCCCCTCGACGCAAACACCGTCTACGCCGTCGGTCTCGCCCTCGGCCACACCCTTCGCGAGGAAGCCAAAACCGAAGCGCCCATCAAAGTCCTGCTCGGCCGCGACACCCGCGAATCAGGCCCCTGGATGGCCTCCATGCTGGCCGCCGGCCTCCGCGAAACCGGCGTCCAGGTCGAGAGCGCCGGCGTAGTCCCCACCCCCGCCGTCGCCTATCTCGCTCGCACCCACGGTTTTCAGGCCGGCGTGGTCCTCTCCGCCAGCCACAATCCCTGGCAAGACAACGGCATCAAGCTCTTTGGCGCTGACGGTTTCAAGCTCCCCGACGCCGTCGAACTGGCCATGGAGCAGGAAATCCTCCACCATGCCGTCCAGATGCAGAGAAACAGCGAATCCGCACCCAACCCCGCGACCCTCGCTCCCATCGCCGACAATCCCGCTCTGCAAGCCGATTACATCCAGTTTTTGATCGATTCCGTGCCCGGACTCAACCTCGACGGCCTGCGCATCGTCGCCGATTGCGCCCACGGAGCCGCCGCAGCCATCGCTCCCGAACTCTTCCGTCGCCTCGGTGGCGCGGTCACACTGCTCAACATCTCGCCCAATGGCCGCAACATCAACAACCACTGCGGCGCGCTGCACCCCTCGCATGTAGCTGCGGAGGTAGTTACACGGGGAGCGCAGGTGGGCCTCACCTTCGACGGCGACGCCGACCGCTGCATGTTGGCCGGCTCCAACGACAACGTCATTAATGGCGACGCCATTCTGCTCATGGCCGCCCGCGATCTCAAGGCTAGAGGTTTGCTGACCGGCGATCTGGTCGTAGCCACAACCATGTCCAACATGGGCCTCGAAGCCGCCCTCAAACGCAGCGGCATCCGCATGTTGCGCGCCGCAGTTGGCGACCGCTATGTCCTCGAACAGATGCAGTTGCACAACGCCGCCCTCGGTGGCGAACAGTCCGGCCACATCCTGCTCCCCCATCTGGCCACCACCGGCGACGGCCTGCTCACCGCCCTCGTCGTCCTCGATCTCGTCGCCCGCTCCGGCCACTCCATCGAAGAACTCACCGCCGACCTCAAGGTCTTTCCCCAGGTGATTTTGAATATAAGGGTGCGCGAACGCCGTCCGCTCGACCAGATTCCCTCCGTCGCCGACGCCATCCACGCCGCCCAAGTCGCTTTAGTCGATTCCGGCCGCGTCGTCATTCGCTACTCCGGCACCGAGCCCCTCGCCCGCGTCATGATCGAAGCCGAGAGCGAAGACCTCATGCGCCACCACGCCGAAGCCA
>JBEKVL010000730.1:0-3657 GCA_049514055.1 Tepidisphaeraceae bacterium
GTCGATTTCCTCTACGAAGAGTCGCCCGAGCCGGCCCCCCTGCCGCTGGAGACATTTCCGCTGGCGCATCACGCCGCCGGCATCGGCAAAGTCTACGCCCGGAGCGATTGGACCGACGCGGCCACCTGGTTCCGCTTCGAGTGCGGCGACCTGTGGAATGGCCACCAGCACTACGAAACCGGCAACTTCGAAATCTTCCGCTACGAACCCCTGGCCACCGAGAGCGGCGAGTATGCCGACTACACCTCCAGCCACGCCGTGAACTGGCTGATTCGCACGGTGGCGCACAACTGCATTCTCGTCAACCAGCCGGATGAGAAATGGAACCGGCAGCGCGACGGCGGCCGGAACACCTATGCCAACGACGGCGGCCAGGACCGGCGCGCCGAGTGGTTTGCGCCGGACCTGCCGACTTGGCTCAAGCAACGCGATCAGTGGAAACGCGGCAAGATTGTGGCCTATGAGAATCGCCCGGAGTTTCTGTTCGTCGCCGGAGACTGCACGAAAGCCTACGCCCCGTCGAAACTCGGTCTGTGTATGCGGCAGATCGTTTTCCTGCGCCCCGGCACCTTCGTGATCTTCGACCGCGTCATCAGCACGAAAGCCGAATACGAGAAGACCTGGCTGCTGCACAGCCGCTTCGAGCCCAAATTCGACGGCTTATCGGCCACCATCGAGAATGGCAAGGGGAAACTCATCGTCCGCACGCTGCTGCCGGAAGCGGCGAAGATTGACAAGATCGAAGGCTACACCTATGGCGGGCAAACCTTCAATGAAGTGAAGAACGCCCAGAGCGACACGGCCAATCGCTGGCGGATCGAGGTCAAGCCGCCCGCGCCGCGAACGGAGGACGTCTTTTTGCATGTTCTGTTCACCGAACAGCCGCAGGAGACGAAACTGATGCGCGAGGGTGAGTCGATCGGGGTGCAAGTCGGCCCGGCGACGGTCATGTTCACCGGCCGGGTTGGCGGGGAATTGCGACCAAATGGCCAGAAGGTGCCGTTGCAGGCGAAGGTGGTCCGGGGGAAATATGAATGAGTTGCCGGCTCATTGCCTTCGGTTGCGCCGCGATCTGAGGGGCGGCTTCCCCAGCCCCGTTTCGGAGCGGTAGATATGAGCCCACGACGTTAGTCGTGGGAAAATGTGGTGGGAGAAACCAGCAGCCCCGGCGGGGCGCAAGAAATGTTCTGTCGCCCCTCCGGGGCTTCTGCTGACTACGACTATTGACACCCATGGCTTACGCCATGGGCTAACATCTTTCGCCCCTACGGGGCTCAACGCCAACGGCTCTGCAAGCAGGGCCGGCGTCCTCGCCGGCCTGGAATACCAGACGGTTCGCGAATCAGGAAGACCAGCGGGGACGCTGGCCCCACTATTTCCCGATCCGCGTCACCGTTTCCTTCACGAGATCATCCGCGTCGTTCTTGAGAAGATCCAGTACCTGCGGCTTGTGGAACTGCGGGTTCTTCAGCAGCACATTGGCCACGTACAGCCGCACCCACCACTGGCGATACTGCGCCAAACGGGCGAGTTGATCAACGGCCGGTTGATCGAGTTCGCCGGGCGCGACCAGCCCCGCCTGCTGGCGGAAGAGAATCTCGCTGACGACATGCTCGCCGGCCGACAGGGCGCGGAAATCCTCGGCACTCATGTTGGCGCCGTAGACCTCGCGCATCTGCCACATGGCGGCGGCCGGGTCGTACCCGTACATCCAGAGCACCAATTTCGCCGGCGGCGGCGAGGCGTGGGCCTCGAGGTAGGGCTTGAAGTGCGAGAAATCCTTCCGGCCGCGCGGGTCGGGCGGGGCGGCATACCGCAGCAGATTCCGGCCGGCATCGGCGGCCGTGCCCTGGGCAGTGTCGAGCGTACCGGCGGCCGCGGCAACAATGTCCGGCCGGGGGATGTCGAGATTCGTCAACATGCGGTTGTATCGGCCGAGTTCCTCGCCGCCGGAGATCTGTGTCGAATAATCGATCACCGCGCCGACAAACTGCCCCCGTGACCAGCCCAACTCGCGGGCGCGTTCAAAGAGCTCGCCCACGCGCTTGTAGAACTGCTCCTCGTTCGCGGCGGCCAGCACCGCGGCGATCTGTTCGCGCAGCTTGTTCTCGGCCTTGTCAGAGCGTTCGACCTTCGGCGACGGGGGAAGTTCGGGCTTCTTCTGATCGTCTTTCTTGCTGCTGCCGCAGCCCACGAGCATCGAACAGGCAACGGTGAGAACGAATATACGTCTACCCATAGTGCTTCTCCTCAGGAGACGGCATGGTAAGGGCAAAGACCTGAGGGGGAAAGCGGGCAATACATGGTACATTACCGCCAATGGCGCAGCAGCAATATCCTATTCCCGTTCAGCCCATCGACTACGCGACCGCTGTCCAAAGCCCCTGGCACACGGTCTCTCGCCTGTGCGGAACCTTCGGGATTGCCATGGCGTGTACACGGATCGCCCAGGTTCTCCTGGCGGCGTGGCCATTTGTCAGCGGTTCGGGCTGGACCAGAGCCCGCTCGATCGTGTTTGCCGGTGGAGGGCTGCTTGGCGGGGTCGTGGGCCTGCTCTTGCTTGTCGGCGCGATTATCATCCTTCGCAAACCAAGGTCGTCCGAACTGCTCATCGTTGGATGCTGGACATCGATCGTGGTCACCGTCGTGGTGATGGTCGCCACATGTATTGTCAACATGGTGGAGGGATACTATCGACAAAATCCGACGCAACTCGGATTCCTGATTCTGAACCTGGGTATACAAGCCGTAATGGGCGCCATCTGGCCGCTGATGACGATCCTGCTCCTGCGAAACGCCCGCCGCGATCCGCAGTTCTTCGCGATGGCGCCGGGATGATCGGGCACCTCCCAAGCAGCGGCGGGACGCCGCTTCTACTATACGTCCCGCCGCCCTTTCCCATTCGCACGTCCCTGCTAACATTCACGCCCGACGCTCATGCCCGAACCGACCGACAAACCCGCCGCCGCGCTTTCGCCGGCGATGCGCCAGTACCAGCAGTACAAGGCGCAATACCCGGACTACGTCCTGTTTTTCCGAATGGGCGACTTCTACGAGATGTTCTGGCAGGATGCGGAACTGGCGGCCAAGGTGCTGGGCGTCGCGCTCACGACGCGCAGCAAGGGCGGACTCGATTCGGCGGAGTCGATCCCCATGGCCGGGGTGCCGTTTCATGCGGTCGAGTCGTACCTCAACAAGATGATCCAGGCGGGGCATCGTGTCGCCATCTGCGAGCAAACCGAAACGGCGGCCGAGGCCAAGGGCGTCATCCGCCGCGAGGTCACGCGGCTGCTCACGCCGGGCACGCTGACGGACGATCCGCTGCTGGATGGCCGGACGGACAACTATCTGGCGGCCGTGGCATTCCACATCACCGCGACCGATGGCTACAAGGCGGCGCTGGCATGGGTGGAGCTTTCCACCGGGTCGTGCGTCGCCATGTCCGGCTCGCAGGGGCAGGTGTTGGATGAGATCAACCGCATCCGCCCGGCCGAGATTCACGTGCCGGAACTGCCGACGGGCCAGCCGCACGAGATCGTGAAGGCGATCAAGTCGATCGGGGGCATCGCGCTGACGACCCGGCCGGGGTGGCAGTTCACACCGCATCATGCGAAGGAACAGATTCACAAGCAGTGGGAGACCAGCACCGCCGGGGGA
>JBEKVL010000731.1:0-3649 GCA_049514055.1 Tepidisphaeraceae bacterium
GGTGAGGATATCAATCCGAAGCGACATGAACGCCTGGGTCTGAGATCCTCCGGTCTCCGAAGGCCGCCGCTGCCACGGTGCTTATCGGCGGCCGGACAACGCCTTATGCCGGCTTGGCTTCCTCTTTCTTTTCTTCAACCTTGGGCTTGGGCTTGCCGGGTTTGGGGAGCCGGAACTGCTTGTGCTCGAGGCCGGCCTTCTTCAAGAGAGACGAAACCGTCTCCGAAGGAACGGCGCCGGTGTCGAGCCAATACTTGCAGCGGTCCAGCTTGACCACGAACTGCTTGGTCTTGTCCTTGTTGGTAGGATCGTAGAAACCGAGCTCTTCGATGGTCCGGCCATCGCGCGGCGAACGGGAGTCCACGGCGTTCAGACGGAAGAACGCGTGGTTAGATCGACCCATCCGCTTAAACCGAAGCTTGACTGACATTGATAAAATCTCCTCGAGTCCGAATTTTCAAGAACGGAGCAGTATAGCCATTGAGCGGGCTTTGACAAGGGGGTGGAAGAGGTTGTTTGCAGTACCGCCTTCAGGCGGTCTGCAGAGCCGCCTGAAGGCGGTACCACGAACCTACGAACCCGGGGCCAGCAGCGTGCATGGCCAAACGGGAATATTCCGGAAGATCGCGAAAAGGACGACCACCCACACGATGGTCCGGCCGACGCAGGGGTGATCGAGGAGCGAGGGGAGCCGGCCGGTCGCCTTGGCGAGGGCCTCCCATGCGAGGATTGGAATGGCCAGGCACAACAGCGGATTGCAATGGAGGGCGCCCAAGGCCCGGCCATGCAGGAGTTGATGGGCCGCCCGTTGCGAGCCGCAGCCGGGGCAATAGAGGCGGGTTAGTTGGTGGAAGACGCAGGGGGGAAACAAGCCGCCCGAGTCGGCGGGGTCGTGACGGTAGTAGTAGATCGTGGCCAGCGCGAGCGCCACTGCGACTGCGGAATAGAGTGTCCATCGCAGGACGGGGCGGTCCGTCACGGGATTGAGCGAGGAGATCGCGGTGATGGGAGACATTCTCACGCCACACCACCTGCGAACATCACGCCCAGCCAGAGGATGCCCGCGACGAGGCTGCACCAGAACGAAACCCAGCACCAGGTTCGGGCGCTGGCTGAAGAGTTCATGGCGCCCTGCCAGTCGCCGACGGAGAGTTTGCTGTTGACTTGCGACGCCTTCACGATCGCGACGATGCCGATCGGCATGCAGCAGATGAGCGTGACAATGATGGCCTGCACCATGTAGTTGGGCACGCTGCCCGGCGGGTATGCCTGCACACGGGGTTGCGCGAACTGCGGCGGTGTGGCGTACTGCACCGGCTGGGCGTAACCCGGCTGGGGCACGGGAGGCCGGGGCGGTGCGACCGCCGGCGCGGTAGCCGTACCGCAACGGGGACAGAATCGAACATGGGGATCGACTTCGTTGCCGCAGGTTTGGCAGAACATATGAATTCCTCCTCGCGTACGATCTGGACGCGTATGGTAAAGCCAGGCGGTGGGAATAGGAAGGTGTGGCGGCCCAACAGGCGGCCGGGGGCGTGCCCGGAAATCCGGGCAAGGTGTAAATTGTTTCCACTGCGACAGTTGTCATTCTAAGCGTACTCGCGGAGAATCTGGCTTTGGACTTCGAGGCCGGATCCCTGGCGAGCACGCTCGGGATGATGGTTTGTGGTCTGGATGACGTTTCCGGAATGGGGATCACGCCCCGGCCCGGAATAGCGCTTTTCGCAGGAGGCCGATGGGCCTATAATGGGGGTACCCCAGCGGGAGGTCCGCCGGGGCAGCGGTTTGGCCGGCCCTTAAATCCCGGCCAAACTCAGAGTCACTAACGTGCGGTGATGAACAGCGTCTCCTGCGCCGGCTTTGTTGGCCGGGCGTAAGCCACGTTGCAAAACCGAGGACGGTAAGTGCAAGATGAAAAGTGAAAAATGAAAAATGGAATCGTCAGGCCAGGGGTGGCCTGGGAATTCATTTTGCATTTTGCATTTTTCACTTTGCATTCGGCCGTGCCGACGTTTTCCCGCCGAAGGAAAGACTGTCATGGGCGTTGATCCGCGCTTTCTGGTCGCGCATGGGCGCGAAATCTTTAACGGTAACGAACTGTTGGTGAAAGGCTGCCTTGAAGTCGAGGGCGGCATTCAGTTCATTTCGGGTTATCCCGGCTCGCCGGTGGCCGGGTTCTTCGACACGCTCGGGGACATCAAGGACCTGCTCCGCGAGAAGGGCATCCGGGCGTATCAGGCGAACAACGAGGCCCTGGCCGCCGCGGCGCTCAACGGCTCGCAGATGATCGCCTGCCGGGGGCTCATCGCGATGAAAAGCGTCGGGCTGCATGTGGCGGCCGACGCGCTGGCGCTGGCGAACCTCGCCGGCGTACACCCGGAGGGCGGCGCCGTCGTCATCAGCGGCGACGATCCGTGGTGCGATTCGACGCAGGTGCCGGCCGACTCGCGGTTCCTCTTCCAGCATCTCCGCATGCCGGTCATCGAGCCGGGCTCGCCGCAGGAAGTCAAAGACTGGATCAACCTGGCGTTCAAGCTTTCCCGCTCGGCCGGGTTGTACATCGGCTACGTCGTGACCAATCCGCAGATCGACGGCGGCGGCACGGCGTGGTGCGCCGAGAACCAGTATCCGGCGATGAACACCAACACCCGCGTGGCGCTGGAAACGCGGCTGATCAACCTCGAGCGCGTGCTCCTGCCGCCGCGAACCTGGCAGCGCGAGATTACCTCGTTCCAGCTTCATGCGACAACGGCCCGGGCGGCACGTGAACTGGGGGTCAATCGAATTCAGAATGGTTCCGGGTTCGGGGCAGGGGATTCGGAAGTCCCGCCGGTCGGGTTCATCGTGACCGGCATGGCGGGGCCGTATCTCGATCATGTTCTGGCCGACGCGGGCCTGGGCGGCCGGTTCCCAATCCTGCGAATGGGCATGAGCTACCCGGCCGACAGCGAGATCGTCAGCCAGTTCGGCAGACTCTGCCGCCGGATGATCGTCGTGGAAGAGCGACGTAGTTTCCTGGAGATGAACATCCGCGATGCGCTCTTCCGCGAATTGCCGCAGGAAGAGGCGGCCGATTTGAGCGGGAGGCTGTACGGGAAGCGGTTCCCCGGCAGGGTTCGCTGCAGCGGACGTGGGGACGGGATCGCGTCCGCTGAAGCGGACCCTGCAGCGACTGCCCGCCATTACGCCGGGACGCCCTCCACGGTGGGCGATGCCCACCCTACGGAATCCGCCGAAGGCATTCCCGAAACCCGCGGCCTCAACTACTCGGTCCTCGCCCAGCGCATCCTTCCGCTGATTCAATCGCTCACGGAGATCCCGGAACATTTCCGCAACGGGCGCATTTCCTCGGAAATAGCCCGGCTGCGCGCGGCCAGCAAGCCGCGGCTCGATGTCGTGTCCGGCGTGGTGACACGCACCGCGACGTTCTGCCCGGGTTGCCCGCATCGCGATTCATCGTCGGTGCTGCTGGATCTGCGGAAGAACCTCGCGGACCCGGCGTATATGCAGCGTGTCCACGGCCGCCCGCCCGTCGATCTGGTCGCCCACGGCGACACCGGCTGCTACACCATGCTGATGTTCCCGCCCACCGAGCAGCTCATGCACAACTACTCGGGCATGGGGCTCGGCGCCGGCACGGGCAGCGGCA
>JBEKVL010000732.1:0-3640 GCA_049514055.1 Tepidisphaeraceae bacterium
AGGTTGAGGACAACTATCCCGGCAGCGAAGGCCCCCACCGTGCTCGATCGAGCGAACGCAGCGTGAACATCGTCAGCGTCGCGGAGTACCAACAGTACATCTTCGAGCAATTGGGCCTCCTCATGCAGGAGGTCAAGGACGCTCACAAGAGTGAACTGGACTCCTCGGGCGAAGTGAAGGACATCAAAGATCAGCCGGCCCTGCGCGGCAGCGGCCCGAAACAACCGGAGACGCGGCCATGATGCATCGAATCGCCTTTATCGTCCTCTGCTGCACTATCATCGCCTGGCCGCGCTTATTGACCGCCCAGACCCCCGCCGAAACCGCGACACCAAACCCCGGCGAAGCGGCCACAATTCTGGACACCGCGCAACGCCTCATCGGCGAGGAACAGCGGCAAATGGAGGTTGGCCAGCAACTGGATGGTTCCGCCAAGCGGGCCGCCGAACTCGTCGACGACCTGAAATCGAACAATCTCTTCAAGGAAACCCGTGGCGACCGCTTCGTCCTGGTCGGTAAGACGCTGACCGACGTCAACAGCCAGAACGTCCCCGAAGCGACTCGATACCTCAAGTCCGCCCGCGAAGAAATGGCCAACCTCGGCCAGCACCTGACCGGCGCCGACAGGGAAATCGGCGTCGCCATCAAACGGCTCCAGTCCCTGCTGGATCGCAGCGCCATCCTCGACGAACTCATCGCCGCGCTCAAGGTCATCATCCAGCGCCAGACCGTCGTCCGCGCGACCACCGCCGAATGGGGCCAGCAGGTGGTCAACAAGGTCGCCGATATCGAGGCCCGCGCCGGGGAACTGTCCCGGAATCAGAAGGAACTGGCCGACCGGATCAAGGAATTTGACGTCCGGCTTTCGGGTGCCGCCGACGCCGAAACCGCCGCCCAGTTGAAGGACCGCATGACGCGAGCCCGCAACGTCATGGCCGATAAGAAGGTGAACGACCTCGCCGCGGCGGCCGCCGGCGAGATCGAGCACATCAAGCCCGTGGGCGCCATCGACAGACAGGATCAGACGCTGGCCATTCTCAATGAAGTCCTCAAGATCCTCCTGGAAAGCGATCAGACCAGTCAACAGGCGTTTTCTCTCGAGCAAATCCGCGAACTTCAGAACCTGGCCCAGGCCGAGCGGCAGTTGGCCCAGCAGATCGAGCAGGCCAACCCCCAGCAGTTCCAGCAGCAGGCCCCCGATCTCCAGAACCAGCAGGTGCAGTTGCGCAAGCAGGTGCAGGAGATACAGAAGAGCGTCCAGAGCCAGAACCTGCAGAACGCGCAGCAGGATATGGCCAGGGCCGAGCAGCACATGGAGAAGACCGAGCAGCAGGATGCGCAGAAGGCCGCCGAAGACGCGGCCGACGAGTTGGCCAGGGCGGCCGACGATGCCCAGCAGCAGGACCAGCAGGCCAACCAGCCCGAACAGGGAACTCCCGAGCCGCACCAGCCGGGCGACAAGATGGTCGTGCTCCCGCCGCAACCCGGCCCCAGGCTCGAGCCTCCCACCCAGATCACGCCGATCAACACCGAAGGCGAACGTCTCTTCGCCAGCTCAAACGAAGTCAAAACACCGAATTCCACCGCCGGCAGGTCGCAGATCAAGCCCCTGGCCAATCGCGAGCGCGACCAGCTCATGGAAAACTACGCCCGCGAACTGCCCGTGGAATATCGGGCACTGCTCAAGGAATACTACGAATCCCTGGCCAAGTGAGAAGGACCTGATCCATGAAGCGACTGATGATGCGATGGATTGTCGTGGGAGCCTGTGGACTGGGGCTGATGCCCCGACCGCTGGCCCTGGCGGCAGGCCCCGACGTCAAACGCGTCGGTGTGGCCGAACTCGGGCCCGACACCGATGCCGCCATCACCCGCGGCCTCAACTACCTCGCCGCCCGGCAGAACGAAGACGGCAGTTGGGGCGACAAGTACAAGGCCGCCGAAACCTCGCTGGCCCTGATGGCCTTCATGGTCAAGGGACATTTCCCCAACCAGGGCGCCTACGGCGCCAAGCTCGACAAGGGCGTCGCCTTCCTCCTGCGCCGCGGCCAGGAAGGCGCCGGATATTTCGGCACCAAACAGCAGGGCATGTACGAGCATGGCCTGGCCACCCTGGCGCTCTCCGAGGTCTGGGGCGAAAGCGATCGCGATGAGATCAAGGAGATGCTCAAGAAGGCCGTCAAGGTCATTCTCGGGGCCCAGAATCAGGAGGGCGGCTGGCGCTACGGCACCGCGCCCCAGGACGCCGACCTCTCCGTCACCGTCATGCAACTGGTCGCCCTCACCAGCGCCAAGGAAGCCGGCATCCACGTCCCCGACGAGGTCTTCAACAAGGCCGTCGCCTACGTCCTGGCCTGTCAGCATCCGCTGGGCGGATTCGCCTATCAGCCCAGACAGGAGCCCGGGTTCGCACGCACCGCCGCCGGTGTCCTCTCCCTCTGCATGACCGGCCAGCGCAACTCGCAGGCCATGCAGGCCGGCGTCAACTACCTCATCAAGCAGCCCGACAGCAAGTTCACCCGAACCGAGTTCTACTACTACGGCCAATACTACGCAATCCAGTCGATGTACCAGTCCGGCGAGGCGAACTACCAGGCGTGGTATCCCAAGATCCGCGATGCCCTGCTGCCCAGGCAGCGCCCCGACGGCTCCTGGCAGGACTCCGAAGGCGGCACCACACCGGTCTACTCCACGTCAATGTCCATCCTCATCCTCGGCGTTCCCTATCGTTTCCTGCCGATCTACCAGCGATGAGAGGAACCCGCGATGTTGCGCGCTGATCGACCATCTTGTCACCGGGGGTGGCATGGGCAAGTACGCTTGCCCGTGCGTCGCGACCCGTTTGCGATGAACCCCATCCTAACCACAAACCGTCATCCTGAGCGTACTCGCCAAGGATCCGGCCTCGAAGTCCAAAGCCGGATGCTTCGCGAGTGCGCTCAGCATGACGACTGCCACGGCGAAGACTTTGCGCGTTCTGCCCGGATATCCGCCCCTTCGCCCCTTCGTCGCTTCTTCGCTTCTTCGCTTCGATTGCGGGCCTTGCTCTCGTCATGTTCGCGTGCACTGGCCCTCGCCTCCGTCGCATTTTCCACGCTCGCCCAGCCCTCCCCCGCTACCCGCCCCGCCGCTGCCTATGACACCGCCGCCCCGCGAAAACCCGGCCTGCTGGTTGAACAGTCGCTGCAACAGCTTCAGAACGACGATTGGATCCTGCGCTGGCAGGCGATGGAGGATCTGGTCGCACTGAAAACGCCGGCCGCGATCGCGCCTCTGAGCGCCATCGTCAGTTCCCCCAAAGAGCATCCCTGGCCGCGTAGCCGCGCCCTGGTGGCGATGGCACGCATGGGCGCGCCGTCGGCGCTCGAGCAGGCGCTCAATCTTGCCGCCGACAAGGAGCCCGAGTTACGCGCCGGCGCCGTCGAGGCCCTGGGCATTCTCGGCTCGGATCGCGGTTTGCACATCGCCAGAGAGCGCATCGCCGACGCCAGCCCCGCCGTGCAGGCCGCCGCGTTGATCGCCTACGCCCGGATCGGCAAAGCCGCGGCCTGGGATGCCGTCAACGCGGCCCTCGCGGGCGACCCGAAGGAAGCGGGCTTCCGCGCCATCGTCTACGTCCCCACCGCCGCCGCGCGCCAGA
>JBEKVL010000733.1:0-3632 GCA_049514055.1 Tepidisphaeraceae bacterium
CAATCTATACAACCCTCGACGATCCTTTGGGCGTGGGTCGCACTTATGCCTTAGGCATTTCCAGTAACAACATCGTTGGTTTCTATTTCGACGCATCGGGCAAAGCCCACGGCTTTCTGTACAACGGATCGACCTATACAACCATCGACGATCCCCTGGGCGTGGACACTACTCAGCCCAATGGGATTTCCGGCAACAACATCGTTGGCATGTACGTCGACGCATCAAACAGAAACCACGGCTTTCTGTACGACGGTTCCACCTACACAACCATCGACGATCCCCTTGCCGTGTATGGCACTTTTCCGAACGTGGTGAATGGCACTATGGCCTGGGGTATTGACGGTAACAACATCGTTGGCTACTACACCGACGCAACGGGTAATCGTCACGGCTTCATAGCCTCCACTCCCGAACCACCCACCCTTGCTCTCCTCTGTGCTGGTGCTATCGGTCTTGCCGGTTACGCATGGCGGAGGCGAAGGCAGAAGATCGCCGGAGAATCTTCCAGCCAAGGCGAAGCAGAAGGCCCGGCAATCCTGTCGTTTCCGTCTTGTTCAGAATCGAAACGAAGGGCAGCTTGAAGACGCAAATTGAAGGGGGGAGAAAACGGTAGAGTCGAGAGGTGGCGCGGCGGTTTAGGTGCGGCCTATCAGTTTCCGGCTCTTTCGGCTGCCGGTGCCTCACGAGCCTCACCATGCTCCGTTTCCACCTCCCGCTCATCGAACCGGACGGGCGGATTTCCCGCATCGGGCTCTCGGACAAGGGTCATGGTTTCGCCCACGAGTGACGGCGAGGAAATCGGTTCAGGTTCAGCAAGCCGAGCTCGCGCTCCAGATAGCTGTCGGGATACTGGCGGTATCCCTGCCCCTCGATCTCGGATTTCCGCCGGGGCGGAAAAGGGGCCAGGTCCGAATTCTGATTCTATGAAAGAGCGGTCCTCCTGGTGCTATACACGGTGTAGTGTGTTTGTTTCACGCACCAATAGCACAAACAGGAGGACCGAGAGATGTTATTCCTTGGGATCGACCAGCACCGCAAGCAATTGACCGTCAGTGTCCGCAATGAGGCTGGGGATGCCGTCCTACGGAGGCAAGTTTCGACAGAATGGGACCGAGGAATTCCAGGGACACATGACTAATTAGTGATGGGCACCAACGACGGGACTACGCCGGCCTACAACGGCGGGAACATTGTTGACGTGGCCGACTACGAATACGACGCCGACGGCGACGTGACCCAAGCGACCGCCTATCAATACTCCGGGGCCGCGAGCACCTGGCACGGCTCGACCCCCGCGGCCCGCGTCATGCAAATGTTCTACGACTGGCGCGACCGCCTGGTGGCGACGAAATCGGGCGTCCTGGTGGGAAACCTCTCCGGCGAAACGAGCGACGGCGCGGAGCGCCCCATCACCTACAACGTGATGGATAACCTCGGCGAGGTCACGGGCGCCTACGTCTTCTCCGGCAGCGGCGTAGCGGTAAGCGCAATCGCCAACTACACGACGGACGCGACGCCGGGCTCAAGCTCCTTGCTGCGATCCTATAGCACCACGTCGTACGACACCCTGGGCCAGGTCTACCGGACTGCCCAGTATAGCGTCGATCAAAGCAGCGGCGCCGTTGGCGGCACGCCGGAGGTGACCAACAACTATATTACGACCCGGACGGCAACCTCACCAGCACGACCGACCCGCGCGGCTATACCACAACCTACGCTTACGATGGGGTCGGCCAGCAAACGACCGTCACCGAGCCAATGGTCTCCGTTTTCAACGTGGCTACCCGCACCACGAGCGATATCGCCCCGACGACCACTACCACCTACGACGCGGCCGGCGAGGCAGTGGCCGTGGAAGACCCCAACGGCAACGTGACGGCCTATTCCTACGACGGCATCGGCCGGCAGGCCGAATTGATCCAGCCCAGCCCGTCCAACGGCACGGCCACCGGCCCGGCGACTTATTACACCTACGACGCCAAGGGAAACACCTACTCCGTCGAAGACCCCAACGGCCATTACACCTACTACGGCTACGACGCCGCGGGCCGCCAGACGACCGTGAGTCAGCCCGACCCGAATAACCCGGGCGAACTGCTCACCACGACCACCGCTATGCTCGTCTGCCAGCAGATCAGCGATCCGGCGAAGCGGGCCGAGCCGGTCCTGGCCGAGATCGGCAAGACCGCCGGGGCGGACAAGGCGGCCCTGCTCCCGCTGGTCGGCCGCATCGGCGGACCGCAGGCCCTGACCATCATCGTCTCGGCCATGGAGAGCAGCGACCCGAAACTCTACGAGGCGGGCCTCCGCGGCCTGTGTAATTGGCCGGATGCCTCCGTCGCCAGGCAGCTCCTGGGCCTGGCCGAGGGGGCCAAGGACCCGATGCACCGCGTCTGGGCGCTGCGGGCGCTGGTCCGGGTCCGGGCCGACCCCCGACGCCGAGAAGCTGGCCGGGCTCAAGCGAGCCATGCAGTTGGCCGGCCGCGACGAGGACCGCACCCTGATCCTGGAGCGGGCGGCCGCCGTGCGGAGCGTCGAGACGCTCCGGTTCGTGCTGCCCTACCTCGATCAGCCCGCCCTGGCCGAGGCGGCGTGCAAGGCGGTGGCCGATCTGGCCCACCACCGCGAGCTTCGGGACCCCAACAAGGTCGAGTTCCATACCGCCCTGGAGAAGGTGTTGCGGACCAGCAAGGATCCCGTGGTGCGCGAGCGGGTCCAGCGGTACTTGCAGGCGAACTGAAGGGCCCCGCTCGGCAGGAAAGGGGACAGGCACCTTTTTCGGCCCTGAAAGGGCCGAAAAACGAGCCAGTCCCCGGCCTGTGCGAAGCCTCCCGCGAAAATTTTTCGGAAGGCTGCTTGCAGCGAGTTGCCCGGCGTGATAGGATAGTTCTATTAAGTACCCTCCGCTACGCTTGACCCACCCCCCTTGGCCCGTTATCCCTCCTACCATATCCCGCCGGACGGAACGCCGTGCCGATCAAGGTTCCCCGCACCAGGAATTTGATCATGCGTTGTTGGACGACTTGGCCAGTCTGGCTGTCTGTGTTCGTCTTGTTGCTCGCGGCCGGATCGCGCGCTGTCGCGCAGCCGCCCAGCTCGCCGCTGGGCCGGGCCGTCGAACTGATGAAGAACCGCCAGTACAACGACGCCATCCACATCCTCCGTGACGACATCAAGGGCAAGCCGGAGGCCGACGTGGCCCGGCAGATGCTCATGCTGGGCGAGTGCTACTACGTGTCGAAGGCCTACGACGAGGCGCGGCCCATGTTCCTGAAGGCTTCGCGCAACCTGACCGAGGAGAAAGACAAGATCCTGGCCGAGTACCGCCTGGCATGCACCCATTTCCGGCTGAAAGACTACGCCGGCGCCGGCGAGAAGATCGACGGGTTCATCGGCCGCTATCCGGGCGATCCGCACGCCGGCACGCTGCTGCTGTTCAAGATGCTCATTCTGGGCGAGCAGGGGGCCAAGGCCGAGGGGGCAAAAGGGGACATTCTACTTTTCCTATTGCAAGCGACCCGGAACGCCGATAATATGCGTGCATGGCGAGAACGGCGAGGGCATCGGTGGGCGGGGTGTGTTACCACGTGCTCAATCGAGGCAACGGGCGGCAACGAGTCTTTCACAAG
>JBEKVL010000734.1:0-3622 GCA_049514055.1 Tepidisphaeraceae bacterium
CATCAGCCGCAGGCCGGCGAGGCGTGGAGCGCGGAGTGGGCGGCAAGCCGACCACCGCCGCGACAGCGCGGGGCCGCCTCACTTGTAGGAAAGGCTGGATGTACATCCATACAGCGGAGGGGTCCATGACCCACCGATGTGCGTTACGAGAAGCGGTGGGTCATGGACCCACCCTGCCCTGTTTCCTGCTAGAATGATGATGTCCGAACCAACGAGGTACACCATGCGACGACTACTCAACATTCTGGCGGTGCTTTCAATCGCGTCGGCAGCCTGGGCCCAGACGACCCGGCCGGCGACGGGCACGCAGTCGGCCGACGATGTGCTTAACCGGCTCCTGCAGCCGTCCCGCCCCGTGGCTCAGCCGCTCCAGCCGGAGCCCGATCCTCCGAAGAAGGATGCGGGCACGGTCAAGACGGTGGCGCCGGCCGGGGAACAGCTCAATCTGATCCGTGAGGGAACGTACCTTGTGGATCGCGTGGGCCGGCTGACCAAGACCGCGGACAACATGAACGAATTGACGCTGGAGGCCGACGGCCAGGGAATGAAGGATCCGCCGCTGCTGATCCTGCCGAACCTCAAGCTGATGACGATGGAGAAGTACATCCAGAGCACGAGCCGCGACCTGCGGTTTCGCGTGACCGGACTGGTGACGGAGTACAACGCCCGGAACTACATCCTGCTGGACAAGGTCGTGGTGGTGCCGGATCAACTGGCCCCGGTGCAGCGCAAGAGTGACTCGGACCAGCAGCATTAAAGCGGCGCCCAACACGCATGTTCTTCACCTCTCCATGGTGGCTGTTCGGACTGCTCCCGTGGGCGGTGCTGACGCTGTGGCTGCTGTGGGGCCAGCGGCATCGGGTGCAGGTTCCGTTTCTGCAATTGTGGCCACGGCTGCAACCTCACGAACACGCAAAGAGATCGCTTGAGCTGCCGCCGCCGGCGCTGGCGGCGCTGATCCTGGCCATGCTGCTCGCGGTCCTCGCCTCCGCCGGTCCTCGCCTCCGTATCGGCCAGGCCGACGGACCCGATGCGGCCGTGATCGTGGACCGGGGCATCACCATGTCCGCACACGGCGGGCAGCGCTATGCGGCGGCGGTCGCGGATGCCGCTCGCGTTTTGCGGGAGACGCTCGGCGAGGGGCGGGTGGAACTTACGCTCGTGCCGGGATCGCGAACCGTCGCTACGGATCGGCGCGGCTGGGCCTCAAAGGCCCTGGCGGTTTCACCGACGGCAATGGACACGGTCGGCGCGGTGGAGTCGGCGGTCGCCAGACTTCTCTCGCAAGGCAGGCCGATCGTGGTCGTCGTCAGCGATCGGAAGCTCGATATTTCCGATGCGCGAATCGTGCCGATTGCGCCGGCCGGGGCCATCGGGAACGTCGCCCTCACGCGCCTGGCCGTGCGGCAGGGACAGGTGATGGTGCGGGTGGAGAACGAATCGTCAATCGCCCGGGCGGTTCTGGTCGTGCGTAGCGATGGTGTGGAAACATCGCGCCAGGACATCGAATTGCCCGGCCGTGGCGCGAGCCGGGATTACTTCGCCGACCTGCGTCGTCCGGGAATGGTCGTGGAGGCTGAGTTGCTTGCGAAGGATGATTTGGAGGGAGACAACCGGCGGGTCGTTGTGCAACGTGGGGCGTGGCCGGCGATTGAGGCCCACGTGCCGCTGCCGCCGGAACTGCGGCGGATGGCCGACAGCTACACGTCGCTGCGTCCGCCGGGGAACACATCCGGGCGCGTGCTGATCGCGGGCTCGACGCAGGAACTGGCGGCGGGCGAAGCGGCGGTCCTGCTGTCGGCGCCGGCATCGGCTGCCGCCGGCATCGGCGTATCAGCGACAGTGCGGGAACATCCGGTGACGGCGTCTGTGTCGCGCTGGCCGGCAGCGGGCGGGACCGATGCCGTGGGTTGGGATCCGGTCGTGAGCGTGGGCGGGCGGGTGATCGTCGGCGTCCGCGAAGGTCCGCCGCGGCGGGTGCTGGTCTCGGCCGACCTGGAGAACTGGTCGCGCTCGGCCGATTTCGTGGTGTTCTGGACCAATGTGTTCGACTGGCTGGGTGCGAGCGAGCCGCAGTATGTGAGCGAAGAGGTGCGGGAGTTGGGGGCGGAATGGAAGCCGGTGGCCCCGCACGCCGGTGTCGAGAACGGACTATGGCCGGGATTGTATCGGCGAACCGATGGAGCAACCATCGCGCTGCACGCGGGGAGTGCCAAGTCCGCGGTGGAGTCGGCCGGCAATCCGGCCGAGCGCTTGAGTGCTTTGCGCCAACAAGGTTCGGCCGGGCTTGCGGGGCGGGCGACCGGGCCGTGGCTCCTGACAGCGGCGGCGATCCTGGTGCTGCTGGCGGGATTGCTGTGGCGCAAGGGAGAGTAGGGCCAGCGTCCTCTCTGGCCATGGGTGCCAGACGGCTCAAGCTTCAGGATGGCCGGCGACGTCGCTGGCCCCACTTTGGCGGCCCTGTCCACGTGACGCGTGCAAGCGGCTGGTAGCCCGACGGACAAACAACCGCGCCGACCCTGGCAGGTATACAAGAGACATCGCCAGCGACAGCATCCTGATCGAGTGGGCACGCTGTCGGCCGTCATCACCTCCGATGCCGGGCAGAAACTCGCCCTCGTTCTGCCGCCGGGCATGAAGGTGGAGAAGCTCACCATCGACGGCGCTGCCCAGGCGATCGTCGGGCAGGGCGTGCGCAAGCAGGGCGCCAACATCACGCTGCCCAGGGGCAAAAGCGTGACGATCGAGGCGAGCTTCCGGACGATGTGAACTGTTTTGCCGTGGCCGCGATGGTTCATCGCGGTGATGCCCGCAGGAGGGTGTGGCTATTTGTCCGGGAGACGCTGGTTGGGTACAAACGGTCATCCTGAGCGTACTCGCGAAGGATCTGGCCACGAAGGCCAAAGCCGGATGCTTCGCGAGTACGCTCAGCATGACGAGTGTTGCGGGCCAGACAGTTTTCGACTTACGTGGACAAATGGTCACGCCATTGCAAGAGGATGTATCATGATTCGTCGCGTACTCGCATTTGTTGCCTTTGCCATGCTGACCTGTTCCGCCGCCGCCCAGGAGCCCGCCGACTGGCCGCACTGGCGCGGCCCCGCCGACAACGGCAGCACGGAAACGGGGACGTATCCCGTCAAATGGGACGCCACCAGCGGCGTACACTGGAAGGTCACCCTGCCCGGCAAGGGTTGCTCGACGCCGATCGTTTGCAGGCAACGGATCTACGTCACCGGCCCGGCCGAGGGTAAGGATGCGCTCTTGGCGCTGGACTGGTCGGGTAATCAGCTTTGGCAGACCACCTTCGGCGCCGAACGCAAGGGCAAGAACCCGGCCGGTTCGGGCAGCAACTCGTCGCCGACCACCGATGGCCAGGCCATCTTCGTCTATTACAAGAGCGGCACGCTGGCCCGCGTGGAACTGGACGGCAAGGTGACCTGGAAGACCAACGTCCTCGACCGTTTCGGCCGCGACACGTTCTACTGGGACATGGGCACTTCGCCGGTGCTCACGCAGAAATACCTGGTCGTCGCGATGATGCACCATGGCGAGTCCTATCTGGCGGCCTTCGACAAAGTGACCGGCGAACTGAGCTGGAAGGTGTCGCGCAACTACCAGA
>JBEKVL010000735.1:0-3615 GCA_049514055.1 Tepidisphaeraceae bacterium
GGACGTCCTTGAACTGGCGGTACACCGAGGCGAAGCGAACGTACGCCACCTCGTCCAAGTCGTGGAGGCGGCGCATCACCAGCTCGCCCACCTCGGTGGAGGCGATCTCTCGATCCGGCTTCTCCGACAGCCGGGCCTCGATGTCGTCCACGATCTCTTCGAGCTGCACCACGCTCACCGGCCGCTTTTGAACGGCCTTGGTGAGGCCGCCCAGCAGCTTGTGACGATCGAACGGCTCGCGCCGCCCGTCCTTCTTCACCACCATGAAGTGGATCTCCTCGATCCGCTCGTAGGTGGTGAACCGGCGGTGGCATTGCAGACATTCCCGGCGACGACGGACGACCTCCCCCTCTTTCCCTTCGCGGGAGTCCACCACCTTCTCCGACAGGGCGCTACAGTAAGGGCAGCGCACGATGATCTCTCCTTGATCCTCACAAATAACCCGACATCCGACCCAACGAAACCGGAGGTATCAACACGGCAAGTGTAAAACAGACGACGGACAACCGGTCAACGGCCGAGCAGCCTAGTTGACCCGTCTCGGATTGTCCGTTGTCGGTTTTGCATTTCAGGCATCTCGCCGGTTAGGAGCCGTTACGAAATAACTTATCCATTCATTGAAATTTCGTTACGGCTCCTTATGCCATTTCCAGAATTTCTCCGATCAAATCATTCTTTGACAACGGCTTAGCCGGCCAGCCGCTCCGGGTACAAGGGGAAAGTGGCGCACAGCTCCCGCACCTTCCCGGCCACGCGCGCCTGTCGGCCCGCATCCTCGACATCCGCCAGCACCTCGGCGATCAGGGCCGCCACCGTCCGCATCTCGGCCTCGCGCATGCCGCGCGTCGTGAGCGCGGGGCTCCCCAGCCGGATGCCCGAGGTGATCATGGGCGACTTGGTGTCAAACGGGATGGCGTTCTTATTGACCGTGAGTCCGGCCTTGTCCAGCACCGCTTCCGCCACCTTCCCCGTCAGCCCCTTCACGGCCACGTCGACCAGCATCACGTGGGTGTCGGTCCCACCGGAAACCAGGCGGAAGCCCTGCGCGACCATCGCCTCGGCCAGCGCCTTGGCATTGGCGAGGATCTGCCGCTGGTACTCCTTGAACTCCGGAGCGAGCGCCTCCTTGAACGCCACCGCCTTGGCGGCGATGACGTGCATCAGCGGGCCGCCCTGCATCCCGGGGAAGATATTCTTGTTGACCGCGGCTGCCAACGCCGCCTTGCACATGATCATCCCGCCGCGCGGGCCGCGCAGGGTCTTGTGGGTCGTGGTGGTGACCAGGTCGCAATAGGGGATCGGCGACGGGTGTAGGCCCGCGGCGATGATCCCGGCCGGATGGGCGATGTCCGCCAACAGGAGACAGCCGATCTCGTCCGCGATCTCCTTGAACTTGTCGAAGTGCAGCGTCCGGGGATAGGCGCTCCCGCCAGTGATGATCAGCTTCGGCCGGTGCTCCTTGGCCAGCCGCCGGACCTCGGCCATATCGATCTGCTCGCTCTTCTGATCCACGCTGTACGGGATGACCTTGAAGAATCGTCCCGAGAAGTTCACCGGGCTCCCATGGGTCAGGTGCCCGCCGTGGGCCAGGTTCAGCCCGAGGATGGTGTCCCCGTGCTCCAGCACCGAGAAGTAGGCGGCCATGTTGGCCTGCGCGCCGGAGTGGGGCTGCACGTTCACATGGTCGGCGCCGAAGAGCTGCTTGGCCCGTTCGATGGCCAGCGTCTCGGCCATGTCCACAAACTCACAACCGCCGTAGTACCGCTTCCCCGGGTAGCCCTCGGCATACTTGTTTGTCAGCGGCGATCCCATGGCCTCCAGCACCGCCTCGCTGACGAAATTCTCCGAGGCGATCAACTCCAGCTTGGACCCCTGCCGCTCTGTCTCCAGTCGAATGACCTTCGCGATCTCCGGATCCACATCCACCAGACGCTTCACGGGTGCCCTCCTCCGCGCAAGGGGTGAGGTTACGATGTGCTCGTACCAAATCGATCGAGTCTAGCCTCGGGCCTATGCCCTGTCAAGGAAAAGGCCGGGTTGGAAAAGGCTCGGCCTCCTCATCTCCAAGAGCCGTCCCGGACACCGCCGTGGGCGCACAACTTGGCCTGACCCAGTCTGCCGTCGGCCGCGCCGTCCGCCGCGGAGCCCGCCTAGCCAAGGAGCAGGGATTGGCGTTCCCTGAAGAATGAATTGCATAATATCATGACCGTCCCGTATCTCGATCTCTCGGGGGCCGAGGCTGCCCGGCGGCTTGGTGTGACCACCTCGGCCATCTCGCAGGCGATCCGCCGGCCGGATCCGGAATAACTCAACGTGGGAAACAACGTTCCCTCGTATGACGATGAAGTTCTGCGACCGAACCGTTCCTGCGGGGCGTCTCGATCGATCAGATTGTCCCAGCGTAACCCGCCGAAATTGGCAGGAACTCCTAATATCCAGGCCTACTGCCAGTGCGAACGGGCGACTAGGAGAGCAAGCTCGAAAGAAACGGCTCACGCAGGGAAGTCGACAGCCCGGTCGCACGGAGCATCATCACGGACTGACTGAGCGTCAAGTATCGGTAACCGACCCCCATTGGATAGCCCCATTCTAGTGCCCGGCCATATTCTCCAAACGGTACTGGGCGGGGTAGATCAATGGGGTTGTCCATTATGAATAGGGAGCGCACACCGTGTTGTCCATCCCAGAAGGTGTCAAAATCGAGCTTTGACGGTGGGTCAACCGTCTCGGCCCGGAAGGCTTGCCACACGCGTTCTCTCTCCGCCAGTCGCTCGGCTTCTTCCACCGTTGGCTTGTAGCCAGAAACAAACAGGCTCCTTCTGAACGCTGCCAGGATTCGGACGCTCTTGTCCGAGTGGATGAAAACAGGTGCACCCGGCGGCAAGACTGGTGGCGAGTCGTAAAGGAGAAAAGCCACCGGCTGGCCTCTGACGTGCCAGTTCTTGAGAAAATACTTGGCGAACGCGAGGTCGCACTTCGTCCAAAGGCCGAATGGTGTCTCAGGCAAAATGGCGGAACTGCGATCAAGTCGTTCGAGTGTAGTCTGCAAGACGCGTTCGTCATCCGGGGCAAGCACTCGGATGGTCTGGAGAGACTGTCCTATGTTCGCCACGAACTTGATGGGTCTTCCCGTTTCAAAGATGAAGGCGCGAAGCAGACCCTCCGCGGGAAACGTCTTTGCTAAGTCACGGCTTCGAAGCCTATCGGCAGTGATAGCGAAGTCTCCGAAGGCCTGTCCTAATGGGCTGTCCGAAGCATTCCGCTGCAAATCCTCAACAACAAGTACCGCAACAAAGTAGTGTTGCTGATCTTCTGGGCATCGCGCAACGAGCCACAAACAGTCGCCCCTATTCAACTTGTGCAGGCGTTCCTGGCGGGAGTTGAAAGTGATCGTCTCGCCAGACAGTAAACTGTGACCCGTTAATCCGCGTGCGTAGTTATCCCAATGTATCAACGCTATGGCGCCGCTCATACGGTTTCCGCCTCCACCTGTCTTGGGAAAGGTACCGGACACCTTCCCGCGCGCAACCTCTCGGAATTCCACGATGCTGGATTCAGATTCTCGTCCACACGTCGCGGACAGCGTCCGTGCCCGGCTGATGGTGGCCACGGCCT
>JBEKVL010000736.1:0-3613 GCA_049514055.1 Tepidisphaeraceae bacterium
CAAAGGAGCCCCCCATGAGTCGTACTCCCCTTTCCCAACACCCCACTTCCGGTCACTGGCAGTCGGACTTCCTGGCCGTCCTGCCGGCCGTGAAGACCCACGCCCAGATCTGTTTCCGCCGGTTGCCCGCGTGTCACCGAGCCGAAGCGACGGCCGCGACCATCGCTCGGGCCTTTGTCGACTATGGCACGCTGGCGCGCCGCCGGAAGCTTTCCCGTGCCTACCCCAGCACGCTGGCCTCCTACGCCGTCAAGGAGGTCCGAGGCCAGCGCCATGTGGGCGGCCACTTGGCCACCCGTGACGTCATGAGCCCCCTCGCCCAACAACGGCATGGCTTTGTCGTCCGCAGTCTCACCCCCTGGTCCCCGACCGAAGAGGGTTGGGCCGACCTTGTCCTGGAATCGCGCCGAGTCTCGCCGGCCGATCAGGCGTGTTTCAACGTGGATTTCCGTGAATGGTTCAAGCAGTGGCCCCAGCGCCATCGCGGCATCATTAACGCCCTGGCCGCCGGCCATGGGACCAAGACCGTCGCCCACCGGTTCGGCGTCTCCGAGCCGCGGATCAGCCAACTCCGGCGGGAATTCCAGCGCTCCTGGGAGCAATTCCAAGGTCAGGCGGAGGTAGCGGCATGAGCCGTTCACGCACTCACCTCCGCACTCCCTAGCACATCACATGGTTCCGTTCACGGAGGCGCCTGTCCCCGGACGTTCCGAGGCTGGCGCCTCTTTTTATTCCGGCCCTTTCACGAAAGGAATCGCCATGTCACACCATCCCCCAAATCAGAGACCACCACGGCCTCCCCAACGACCTCCCCTGATCCGGCTGGCCAACCGGATTCGCGAGCAGATCCTGCACCGCCACACCCACAACACCGACGGCCTGCAGTACCAGCTTGGCAACTTGAGTTATCGCGTCGAACAACTGGCCTCGATCAATCGCCGTCTGGCCCTATGCCAAGAGCACGGCTTCGTATTCGCCCGCGGCAAGGTGCTCGAAGAACTCCGCTACGCATTGCTGCAGATCCCCGGTGAAGTCGGCAGTGTCGAGCGCCGGATTCCCCCCGAACGCGAGGCCCTGTCGCTGGCCGAAATCGCCAAAGAACTCGAACAACTCGAAGAGGAGTTCGGCGAGTGGCGGTTCGAGGCCGAGGAATCCGCCCTGGTCGTCACTACCGACACCATCGAACTGGAGGGCATCACCCTGGGCACCTTCGAAATCCGGCTGTATTTGGAGCGTCTGGGGCGATCCAACAGCGCGGCACCCTACACCGTCATCGCTCTGGAGCCCAACAGTCCCTCCAGCAACGAGGCCGTCACCCACCCCCACGTCAGCGACAACCACCTGTGCGAAGGCGATGCCTCCGTCCCAATCCATGGCGCCCTGGACGAAGGCCGCCTGTGCGACTTTTTCGTCCTGGTCCGCTCGGTCCTGGACACCTACAACCCCGGCTCGCCATACGTGTCGCTGGACAACTGGTACGGCACGCCCTGCCACGAGTGCGGGGCCAGTGTGGATGAAGACGACCGCTACTACTGCGAAGGCTGCGATTACGACTTCTGCAGTGACTGCACCAGCTGCTGCCACTGTTGTGACCGCTCCCTGTGCCTGACCTGCCTGGACGAATGCCCCGTGTGCGAAGAACGCGTCTGCAACCATTGCCTCAAACGCTGCAAGGAATGCGGCAAATCGTGTTGTGATTCGTGCCTTGAAGAAGGCTTGTGCCCGGATTGTGTAAACCCACCCGAACAGGAGAATTCCCATGACGACGATGAATCCCTCGTCCCCTCAACAGTCCCAGTCGCTGCAACCGCCACCGCTGGCGAAAGCGGCGGAAGCCAAACCGACGACTCCGCCGAGCCCGTCGCCCAAGCCCGCGGTGAAGACCAAATTGGCCCAACCGACAGCGCCGAGTCCGTTCCCCCCGACCCCTGCGTCCCCGCCACGCCCGCAGCGCCCCGCACCAGACGCGCCCGCCGCCGGACCCGTGCGCGAACTCGCGCGCGTGCAGGCGCCCGTAGCCAACAAGCGGCCTGAGATCCAACTGCCGGACCCACCGGTCCTGCGGTTTACGCCCACGGCCTGGGCCAAGCTCCAGTGCTTCTGCCACTGCGGCGACACCGAGATTGGCGGCTTCGGGATTACCTCCGCTGAGGATCTGCTGCTGGTCGAGGACTTCCAGACCGTCCAGCAGGCGGTCACCTCGGTGAGCGTCGCCTTTGATGACACCGCGGTAGCCGACTTCTTTGAAGACCAGGTGGACCAAGGCCGGAAACCTGAGCAATTCGCGAGAATTTGGCTCCATACCCATCCTGGCAACAGTCCCACGCCCAGTTTTGTGGACGAAGAAACCTTCGCCCGCGTCTTCGGAAAATGCGACTGGGCCGTCATGTTTGTGCTGGCCAAGGGCGGCAAGACTTATGCCCGGCTGCGGTTCAACGTCGGACCCGGCGGCCACCTCCTGATTCCTGTGGAAGTCGAATACCAAGCCGAGTTCGGTCCCAGCGACCATGAGGCCTGGCAACTCGAGTACGACATCAATATCCATCCCGAGTCCCTCGTTGCTGCGGGACTCGGGAGTAACCTGAAAGCAGCCAAAGAAACAACCTGGCCGCCCAGCGACCAGTCCACGCGGGACTTTGGGTTCTTCGAGGAACTCGATGACCTGCGGGGCTTTCCCGATGAATTCCGTGAATATGAGGTGTACCCATGAAAGAGAATGAACAAGAGAAAAGCAAAAACCCCTTTGAGGACATGCCGGTGATCTTCAGCTACACGCGTGCCCAGGCGATCGAAGACGGCGTGTTGGTGGATCTCACTCCCTGGGCCCAGGAGACGGGTTTTAAGGTTCCGGTGGCCTGCACTTCCACAGTGTGGAACGGCTACATCGTACCGCCCGAATCCATGAAGTCCTGGGGCCAATCCGAGCGCGGACGCGCTCACGATCTGCTCTGGATGTTATTTGTGGCCAGCCGCAGCCGGAAAGACAAGGCACCCCCCGAGGGCCCGGACCTGCTGTATTACGAAGTGCTCTTCCAGCAGGAACCGGAGAAGACCACGACCGTCCAGTTCAAGGCGCACTGCGGCCCGGGCGACAACGGTGAGCCCGTGCTCACGATCATGAGGCCGGACGAAGATTGACGGAAGCCCGACCGTCGTCCGGGTCTATTTTCAACTACTTCCTGACGAATCCCTGTAACTCACCCATCACCCATTATCAGGGGGTGGCGTGGTGCCTCTGCGCGCCACGTCACCCCGGAAAGAAGCGTGTTTCAATGCTCAGTGCTACCCGAACCACCGTGCTGGCCGTGGGTCAACACCGCGGCCAACCCCGTATTTACCTGGAAGGCCGCTGGCTGGTGCGCGCCGGTTTTGCCCCCGGCGGAAACTATCGCGCCACGTACGCTCATCACCAGATCACCTTAGATCTGGCCACGGACGGCCGAATCATCAGCGGCAAGCGATCCAACGCCCATGGCGTAATCGACCTCAACGGTCCGGAGATCCACGACGCCTTCGAGGTTCACCAGATCAGCCGCGTGCTGGTCCGCACCGATGCCGGCCGTATCTTCATCACCCCCAGTTGGACGATCCTGCGGAAGGCCCAGCGGACTCC
>JBEKVL010000737.1:0-3612 GCA_049514055.1 Tepidisphaeraceae bacterium
CACGGCGTGGAGCGGAAGCCCATTCAGTTCTTCGTCGGAACCGGCAAGTAGGATGACGAGAAGGTCATGGCCGAAGTCCGTCGCCAGGTCAAGAAAGAACTTTCCGATGAGAATGCCGTGCTGGTGCTGGACCCCAGTTCTTGTCCCAAGAAGGGCACCGAGTCCTGCGGCGTGAGTCGCCAGTGGAACGGGCGGCTGGGCAAGCTGGACAACTGCCAGGTGGGGGTGTTTCTCTGCTACGCGGCGGCCGGGGGCTACGCCCCGCTGGACCGGCGGCTGTACCTGCCCGAGGACTGGGCGGCGGATCGCGATCGTCGCCAGAAATGCCACGTTCCCAAAGAGGTGGTGTTTCAGGAGAAGTGGCGGATTGGGCTGGACCTGCTGGACCGTTGCCGCCAGGAACTGCCGCACACCTGGGTGACGGTGGACTGTGAGTTCGGACGATGCACGGAGTTCCGCAAGGCGTTGCGGACGCGGGGCGAGCGGTATGTCCTAGATGTTCCGTGCAATACGCTGGTGAGAGACTTGGAGGGCCGCCGGCCACGGCGCAAGCACGCGGGCAAGGGGCGAATGAAGGAGGTTCCGTTCGTGAGGGTGGAAGAGTGGGCGGCCAGGCAACCGGCCTCTCGCTGGCAGCGGCTTGAGGTTCGCGCCGGCGAGAAGGGGCCGCTGGTGGTGCAGGCGATGACGACGCGGGTGCAGGCCAAAGACGAGGCTGGGCATGTGGGTGAGGAGGAGCGGCTGCTGGTGATGCGGACGGTGGAGGCCAAGCCCCGGATCAGCTACAGCCTGAGCAACGCTGATAACCAGGTGCCGCTGGCGGAAATGGTGCGTGCGCGGGGGAATCGTTTCTGGATCGAGCAGATGTTCGAGGAGGGCAAGGGGGAGGCGGGGCTGGGCAACTACGAGGTGCGGAGCTGGGTGGGCTGGCACCATCACATGACACTGGCCTTGCTGGCCTTGTGGTTCCTGGTGACGGAAAAGGGCCGGGTGGGGGAAAAAAAATCTGGCGGCCACGGTGCCGCAGATTCAACAGATATGCACACTTCTGCTGCGCGAGCTCCGGCCCAGCAGCCAGCAGATCGCCGAGCAGGTCAGCAGCGTCCTGCGTCGCAGCGAGGAATCCCGCATTTACGCCTGGCATAAGGCGACCGGCCATTATCCGCCACCCCGCCAATTTGCCGACCACTGCCGTGCGGACACGGGATAACGGTTACAGTAGAACTACAAAAGGAACGGTTACAGTAGAAGTAATAATGTCTGGAGTTTCAAGATATGCGGACCATAAAGCGATGGATTGCGGGACTGGCGCTGGCCGGATCGAGCATATTTGCGACGGAAACGCCGTCGAGCCTGCCCGAACTGCCGGCCGGCATAAGATGGGAAAAGGTCGAGGCGTTGAGTGATGAATTTGAGGGCAAGGCGCTGGATTTACAGAAATGGATGCCGAAGCAGCCGTACTGGAAGGGTCGCGCGCCGAGTGAGTTCGCCCCGGCAAATGTCTCCGTGCGGGATGGGATGCTGGAACTGCGCTCAACGGCGACAGTCCAGCGGATGAGCGACGTGAAGAATCCGGAGAAGGATATCTGGGTGAAGGCGGCGTGCGTTGCCTCCAGCAAGCCGATTGCCAGTTACGGGTATTATGAGACACGAATGCGGGCATCGAAGCTGTCGATGACGTCGTCATTCTGGTTCCAGGGCAAGTACAGCGAGATCGACGTGGTGGAGCAGGTCGGCGCATCACTGAAGAACCCGGGGCACGGGCGACTGATGCTGATGAACACGCACTTTTTCGCCGACGGCTGGAAGAAAGACCTGGCGACGCCGAAGCAGTGGAAGATGCCAAGCGGGTCGGCCGACGATTTTCATGTGTACGGCGTGTGGTGGAAGGACCGCGAGACGACATGGTTCTATCACGATGGGGAGAAGGTGGCCGAGTTGAAGACGGGCGGCGAGTTTGCCGAGCCGATGTACATGTTCTTTGATACCGAGGTGTTTCTCTGGGAGGGCCTGCCGACGCTGGAGTCGCTAGGGAACCCGGAGAAGAATGCGATGCGCGTGGATTGGGTGCGCGCGTGGCGGAGCGTGAAGGAATGATGGCGGGATCGGGCAATGAATATTGTCCGTCCCTTCGTCCTGGGTGCCACGGCTTGTCTACTGCAAGCCGCGTCTACGTGGATACGAATAAAGCCTCTCGGTAGACAATACGCGATGTCCGGCCAGATAACCAAAGACCTGTTTTGGCCGCATGTACTGGCCGCACATCTACAGCGTACACCCCTCCCGGTACTTCCGCCGCACGTAGGAGTTCGCATCCGCGTCGTTGGTGACTTCCATCTTCTCGCCATCCCAGTTGAGTCGGCGATTGGGATACCGAACCGCGAGATTTCCCATCAGCACCATTTCCGACAGCGGGCCGGAATAGTCGAAGTTGCTGCTGGCCGGCTTGCCTCCCTTGCAGGCGCGCACCCAGTCGGCTTCGTGGCCTTGGTCGCCGCGGGGGATTCGATCCAGAGTCCTGGCCGGCTGGTGATAGTCCTTCATCTTCGATTCGGGCAGCAGTCGCGGCCCCCGGCCATAGCAGCCGCACATCAGGCTTCCCTTGTCGCCGACGAACAACACGCCGCCATCATCGTCGCCCATCCGGCGGCCCTCTTCGAGGATTTCCGGCCGCGGCGGCATCATGCCGCCATCCCACCACGTCAATTTCACTTCCGGCAGGTTCTCCCTGGCCGGGAACTTGAAGCGCACGATCGTCGAGCGCGGGTACTGCTCGTTCTTCGGTTCGGATTTCTGCCAGAGTCCCTTCCAATATGTCGAGATACACCCTTCCACGCTGACCGGGTATTTCAGTTTCAAAGCCCAGAACGGCGCATCCAGGATGTGGCAGCCCAGGTCGCCGAGCGAGCCGGTGCCGAAATCCCACCAGGCGCGCCAGGTGCCGGGGTGATACGTCGGGTGATACGGGCGCATGGCCGCCGGGCCGATCCACAGATCCCAGTCCAGGGTCGCTGGGACCGGCGGGGTTTCCTTCGGCCGCTCCACTTCGACGCTCTGCGGCCAGACGGGCCGGTTGGTCCACGCATGCACTTCCCGCACATCGCCGATGGCGCCGTCCGCGATCCATTCGCAGATGAGCCGCGCGCCGTCGCCCGAATGCCCCTGGTTGCCCATCTGCGTCACGACCTTCTGCTTGCGGGCGGCCTCGGTCAGCAGGCGTGCTTCCTGGACGCTATGGGCCAGCGGCTTCTGCACGTACACATGCTTGCCGTGCTGAATGGCCGCCATGGCGATCACGGCGTGCGTGTGATCCGGCGTGGCCACGATCACCGCGTCGATGTCCCTCTGCTGGTCGAACATGACGCGGAAATCCTTGTAGCGTTTCGCCTGCGGGTATTTGTCAAAAGCGCCCTTGGCCCGGGCCGTGTCCAGGTCGCAGATCGCCACGATGTTCTCGCTGGAACAGGCGTTCAGATTGTTGCCGCCCATGCCGCCCACGCCGACGGCCGCGATGTTCACCTTGCCGCTGGGCGGCGTGTTGGCCTCTCCGCCCAGGACATGCCGCGGTACGATGGTAAACGCCGCGACGGCGAGCGTGGCTCGCCGCAACAG
>JBEKVL010000738.1:0-3600 GCA_049514055.1 Tepidisphaeraceae bacterium
AACTTGCCCGCGGCAAGCTGCTCCACGACCAGAATCCGCCGCTGCTGTCCGACCAGGACTTTGCCGATCTCAAGACCGCGGCGGATGTCGCCAGATCCATTTACGAGGTGGAACTGCTCGGCACCCGCGCGCTGCTCGCCGAGGCATTCTGCCGCCGGGCCGATCTCGCCGTGGCCCGCAAGATCCTCGAGGACGCGACCGTTCTGGTTCCCCATGCCGTCAAGCATATCACCCGCCCCAGTTCCCCGACGACCCAGCCGGCCGAGAACTCCTGGGCTGTCACCGCCCGCATGGTCTCGATCGGCGAGTATGTGAAAGAGGGCACGCCGCTGTTCAAACTCGTGGATGACGACCCCATCCGCCTGCGGGCCAATGTCCCCGAGCGTTTCGTGCCGGAGATCATGCAGGGGCAGACGGTGTTCGTGACCATCGAAGGCTACGACCGGCCGTTCGAGGGCGAGGTGCGGCGCATCAACGCCCAGATCGACTCCGCCAGCCGCACGTTTCAGGTCGAAGTGCGGATTTCCAACGCCGACAGGCGTCTCAAGCCCGGCGCGTTCGCCAAGGCGTCGATCCAGACCCACATCGACCGCGAGGTCATCTATGTCCCCGCCGCCGCCGTGCAGTCCTTCGCCGGGGTGACGCGGGTTTACCTCGTCAAGGATGGCAAGGCCGTCGAACAAAGCGTCGACCCCGCCCCACCGGGGTCCGGCCGCAGAGGCTGGATCGAGATCCGTAAGGGCCTCAGCGCCACCGACCAAGTCGTCGTCGAAGGCCGCAACAAGCTCGCCGCCGGCACGCCGGTGAATGTCACCGGTCGCAAAGAGCCGACGACCCGGAATGCCCACTGATGTTCCTCGCTTCCAACCTCTGAGGCCAGCCATGAAACACACCCGGCACCTTGCCTTTCTCTTTCTGACGCTCGCCGCCGCCCTCGCCGCCCAGGCCGATCCGCCGCTGCCGCTTCCCGTGGCCGGTGGTTCCGCGCGGGCCAAGTTCGACCCGCGCGTGCGGCAGTATCTCATGCCCACCCGCATCGTCTGGAAGTCGGACGACCCAATGGCGACAATTGAGAATCCCGAGATGCTGCTCAAACCGTTCATCGGCCAGATCACGCTCGATGGCCGGGCTGGGTGCAAATTGATCAACAAGGGCGCGGCCCCGGGCATTCTGCTGGATTTCGGCCAGGAACTTTCCGGCGGCGTGCAGATTTCCGTCTCCGACTCGGCCAAGGGCCAGCCCGTTCGCCTGCGCGTCCGCTTCGGCGAGTCGGCCATGGAAGCCATGTCCGACGTTCACGGCCCCAAGGGCGCCACCAACGACCACGCCGTCCGCGACCAGACCTGCCTGGTCCCCTGGCTCGGCACTCACGAGATCGGCAACACCGGTTTCCGCTTCGTCCGCATCGACCTGCCGGATGCCGACAGCTTCGTCACCCTCAAGTCCGTCCGTGCGGTCTTCATCTACCGCGACCTGGAGTACAAGGGCTCGTTCAAATGCAACGACGAACGGCTCAACCGCATCTGGCTCACCGGGGCGTATACCGTCCAACTCAACATGCAGGACTATCTCTGGGATGGCGTGAAGCGCGACCGGCTGGTGTGGATCGGCGACATGCATTCGGAGACCATGACCATCGCCAGCGTGTTCGGCAATGTAGACATTGTGCCCAGGAGTCTGGACCTGATCCGCAACGACACCGCGCTGCCCAAGTGGATGTGCGGCATCAGTTCCTATTCCATGTGGTGGGTGCTGATTCACCATTCGTGGTATCGGCACAACGGCGACCTGGAATATCTGAGGCAGCAGAAGCCCTACATGGCCGGCCTGCTCGACGAACTGGCCAAACACATTGGCCCGGACAATAAGGAAACGCTCCCCGGGATGCGCTTCCTCGACTGGCCCAGCAGCGAGAACAAGCCGGCCATTCACGCGGGCCTGCAGTCGATGATGATCCTCACCTTCCAGGCCGCCTCCGAGATCATGGCCGACCTGGGCGATGAGCCCGCGCAGAAGAAATACCTGGCTGTCGTCGAGCGTCTTCGCAAGCATGTCCCCGATCCTGGCAACAGCAAGCAGGGGGCCGCCTTGATGGCGCTGGCGGGCCTGGGCGACGCCGGCGAGTTGAATAAGGGCGTCATGGCCGTCGACGGCTCCAGGCGGATGAGTACCTTCTACGGCTACTACGTTCTCCAGGCCCGCGCCAAGGCCGGCGACTACCAGGGTTGCCTCGATTCGATCCGTCAATACTGGGGCGCCATGCTCGACCTCGGCGCGACGACGTTCTGGGAAGACTTCAATCTCGACTGGATCGAGAACGCCGGCCGGATCGACGAACTGGTCCCGGAAGGCAAGAAGGACATCCACGGCGACTATGGCAACTATTGCTACAAAGGACTCCGCCACTCGCTCTGCCACGGCTGGGCTTCGGGTCCGACGGCGTGGCTGTCAGAGCATGTTCTCGGAGTCGAAATTCTCGCCCCCGGCTGCAAGGCCATCCGCATCCGCCCGCACCTGGGCGACCTGCAATGGGCCGAAGGCGCGTTCCCCACGCCGCTGGGCGTCATCAAAGTGCGGCATGAGAAGCAGGCGGATGGAAGCGTGAAGACAACCGTGCTGGAAGTCCCGGCCGGGATCAAGATTGAGAAGTAGAAGAGAGGATTAAACACGAAGGCACGAAGACACGAAGCGGGCCTTGTGTGTGGGATGCGGGTTGGCGAGTGGTGCTTTGGATAGTCTTGTGGCAATGAGCAGCGTGTCTACGCGATACCATGTACTGTAACCAAGAGATGCTTCGTGTCTTCGTGCCTTCGTGTTTAACGTATTCGAGCCTACAATGCGCGTAATGAAACTCGGCATCGTCATCGTCGATCACGGTTCCCGGCGGGTTGAGAGCAACGACATGCTCGAACAACTGGCCGCGATGTTCGCCCAGCGGTTCCACGAGAAATACGACATCGTCGAGCCGGCCCACATGGAACTGGCCGACCCATCGATCGGCACGGCCTACGACCGCTGCGTGGCCCGCGGGGCGACGAAAGTCGTCTGTTGCCCGTTCTTCCTCGGTCCCGGCAAACACTGGACGCAAGACATTCCGCGCCTGGTGGCCACGGCCGCCCTGCGGCATCCCGGCACCACCTATCATGTCACACCCTACATCGGCATCGACGAACTGATCGTTGACCTGCTGGAAAAACGTGTGTCAACATGCGGTAAGAATAACTATACATGCGATCAGTGCGCGGGCACGCTTCGTAGCGGGGAACCCGGTATCGAGATTCCGGCAGCCGAGCATTGACGCCGCGTCATTCGATGAACATCGCATCCCCGTAGCTGAAGAAACGATAGCGTTGTTCGATTGCCTCGCGGTAGATTCGCCGCTGCTCATCCAGCCCCACCAGAGTGGCCACCAACGCGATCAGCGTGCTGCGCGGCAGGTGGAAGTTGGTCACCATCGCCCCGATGTGCTTCCAGCGGTAGGGGGGGTAGATGAAGATGTCAGTCACGCCGTCGCGGGCGATCAGCGGCTCGTCGGCTGGTTGCGACTCGATCACCCGGCAGGCCGTCGTGCCGACGGCGACGATCCGCCGGCCGTCGCGT
>JBEKVL010000739.1:0-3591 GCA_049514055.1 Tepidisphaeraceae bacterium
CACTGGTCGAGCCGTGGGCCTGCGTCGAAGACTCCTACGTCAACATCGAACGCCAGGCCATCAAGCCCGGCGGCCGGCTGCTGATCGTCGCCGACGACCCCGCCAGCATCCAGATCGAGAGCCTGCCCCACGACCCGGCCGGCAAACCCGGTGAAGTGCTGCTGAAAACCCCTGCCGAGGCCGGCTCCGTCGCCAACGAATACTGTGACGACATCATCTACTTCGGCGCCGACAAGGCGACCATCGAAACCCTCAACGACAAAGTCGCCGCCCGCGGCATCATCAATATCGTGCTCGGCGGCAAGAAGATCGGGACCACGGTGAACGTCGGCGTCGGCCGCGTGCATTACGGCATGACCCGCTGGATCGGCACCACCGGCAACGACCCGGCCGATTCCTACAAGAACATCCCGCTCGCCGGCGAGATCCGCCCCGGCGACAGCGTCATCGTCGTCGGCGCCGGCGGACCCATGGGCCAGATGCACGTCATCCGCGCCGTCTGCTCGGGGATCAAGGACATCTCCGTCATCGGCACCGATATGGATGATGCCCGTCTGGCGTCGATCCAGAAGAAGGCCGAGCCGTTCGCCAAAGCCAACAGCGTGTCGATGAAGATGGTCAACACCGTCAAGACGCCGCTGGCGGAGAGATTCTCCTACTTCGCGCTGATGGCCCCGGTTCCGGCGCTGGTCGCCACCAGCATCCGCGACAGCAAGCCCGGCTGCATCATCAACATTTTCGCCGGCATCCCGGCCCCCGCCAGGCACGAGATCGACCTCGATACCTACATCGCCAACCGCTGCTTCATGTTCGGCACCAGCGGCTCGACGATCCGCGACATGAAGATCGTGCTGGAGAAGGTTACCACCGGGCAACTCAACACCAATTGCTCGGTCGACGCCGTCTCCGGCATGGCCGGGGCAACCGAAGGCATCGCTGCCGTGGAGAACCGCACCCTGGCCGGCAAGATCATCGTGTACCCGTCGCTGCACGACATCGGCATGATCCCGCTGGTGGACCTGCACAAGCCGTTCCCCACGGTCGCCACCAGGCTCGACAACGGCCAGTGGACCAAGGCCGCCGAGGAGGAGTTGCTCCGCGTGGCGGGCAGATGATACCCATGAGCAACAAGACTTTCGTCGGCTTCGGTTTCGGCCCCATTCAGAGCGCACTCTTCCTCTACGAGGCGTTTCGCTCCGGCCATTTCTCCCGATTCGTCATCGCCGAAGTTGACGCCGGCGTCGTTCACGCCGTCCGCTCCGCCGCCGGGCGATATATCATCAACATCGCCCTCCCCGATCGCATCGAGCAGGCCACCATCTCCGGTGTCGAACTCTACAACCCGGCCATTCCTGAAGACCGCCGGCAGATTCTCCAGGCCATCGCCCAATCCGACGAGCTGGCCACCTGCCTGCCCAGCGTTGCTTTCTTCGACACCGGTGGCCAGACCAGCGTCGCCCGCACGCTTGCCGAGGGTCTCGCTCACCGCCCGGCAGACCGACCGGCGATTGTCTACGCCGCCGAGAACCACAACCACGCGGCCGAACTGTTGCGCAACGCAGTAGTGAAATACTGCCCATTTGGCGATGCTCGTCATTCTGGGCGTATTCGCGAAGAATCCGGCCACGGACTCCAAGGCCAGATCCCTCGCGAGTACGCTGGGGATGACTGTTCCCGGTCTCCGATCGATCACCGGCAGAACTCTCTCTCTGCCCTGCACAACGTCCAGTTCCTCAACACGGTCATCGGCAAAATGTCCGGCGTCATCACAGATCCGGCCACCATCGCCCGCCTGAATCTCGCGACCATGACCCCGGCCATCCCCAAGGCCGTTCTGGTCGAGGAATTCAACCGCATCCTCATCTCACAAATCACGCTGCCCGACTTCACGCGTGGCATCGACGTCTTCATCGAGAAACCCGACCTGCTGCCGTTCGAGGAGGCCAAACTCTACGGCCACAACGCCATCCACGCCCTCATCGGCTACCTCGCCGCACTTCGCTGCCTGACCGCGATGTCCGACGCCGCCGCCCATCCGGACATCATGGCGACGGCGCGGGCCGCCTTTTTCGACGAATCCGGACGGGGCCTGATCCGCAAACACGCCGCTCTTGGCGATCCACTCTTCACCCCGACCGGCTACGCCGCGTACGGCGACGACCTGCTCGGCCGCATGGTCCGCCCAACGCTCAACGACCTCATCTCCCGCGTCACCCGCGATCAGATCCGCAAACTCGGCTACGACGACCGCTTCTTCGGAACTATGCGCCTCGCCCTGCAACACGGAATCCGTCCAACCAACCTCGCCAGGGGCGCGGCCGCCGCGGTTCTGTCGCTGCTCAGTCAATGGGATTCCCTCGGCCCCGCCGTCACCCCCCTGCCGCGTCCGGCGATGCCGCTCTCACGGCAGTCGCTTGACCAACTACTTTGTGCCATCTGGTCCACGAAAGCGGGACCGGAATCGGAAACGCTGATCGATCTGACCTGGGAAGCGATGGCCACACTACATCCGTAGGGTCCGCTTCAGCGGACGCGGTTGTCCCGCCGCCCGATCTTCTGCAGCCGCGATAGTTCATCGCGACGGGCAATTCCAACTGACACAACCGCGATCAACGATCGCGGGTACAGCGGACAGTACCCCCGCGACTTGGTGGGCAGTGCCCACCCTACTCGTCACTCCCCACCAGCGCCGGCTCTTCCTCTTCGACCGGTGCATCGGCCTCAGCTTTGAGGTTTGATCCCGTGGGGTCGCTCATCCCCTTGGGCCAGATGTGGAAGCCGTCGCGATCGAACGGCAGTTTCCACAGGCCCCAGATGCCCTTGTCCAACTCGGCCCAGCCGCGATAGAAGACATCGTGCGTGGGATGGGTCTTGGTGAAGGTGACCTCGGCCGATTTCAGGTCGTACTGCCCGAGAATGGTGAATTCGCCGATGCGGTCTCGCCCCTCGCCACGAAGGACGCCGCCGGCGAAAGTAAGTTGCAGTTCCATCCAGCTTCGTGCGCCGCGATAGATGGAACGTTGCATCCAGAAGCCGGTCCACTCGCCGGAGGGGAATCGCTCGTCGGTTTCGAGAGACTCGGGAGCTTTGCCGTCGTCCTTCTTGTGCACGTTCACATCCACCTCGGGACACATCGTATCGGATTCCTGATGATGACTATAGCTTACGCGCGCGATAGAGAAAGAGCAGAATGCTCACACCCGCATCCCTGCGAACCCGTTCCCGAGCTTCCACCGGTGTGGTCGATTCATCGACCACGTCTCTCGAGGCCATGAACTCTGCCCGCGTCCAGACGCTTTCCAGCACCTATTGATTGCTCATCGGATAACTCCGCTGGTATCATATCGGCGCTCGCCGAAAGAGCGATCACCAAGGGAGGATGCGCGTGAACACAATTCGCAAATACCAGCTACTGGTGTTGGCGCTGCTCGTGTCGCAGTTGATCACCGCCGTCTGGCTGGCTACGCTGCTGACAAAGAAGCACCGCGACATCGCACCAACACCGCGCCGCGTCAGCACGACGCTTCCGACACAGCCTGCGCCAGCGATCTCGCCATCGCCCGAGTTCCCGCTGTCGTTCCACTCAATCAC
>JBEKVL010000740.1:0-3575 GCA_049514055.1 Tepidisphaeraceae bacterium
CCAGGCGAAGAGGGGGTCGGTGGTGAGCAGTCGCACGGGTCAGACTCCTTTCCGGGGTAGAACTTATGCGCACATTCTACAACGCAAAAAGTCCCCGCGTCAAGGGGCGGCTGGGGTAAAAATCGCGGGATTCTTCCGGCCACCCCCGCTGGCAGGCCGGAAACTCGGGTGAGTGCGGGTATGTCAATATCTTGCAGGCGTATTCCACCCGACGATTACCGGGGCAAGAGCAACAGCGTAAGCGGCTCCGTCGGCGGCGCGTGCCCTACTCGAATCCGACAACCTCCGTTACAATTATGGATGACGCTTCAGTGTCTATTTGGCCGTGTCATGGCCGAGCGGAGGTTCTGATGGCTTCGTTGCGATCTATGCTTGGGATGATCGGCCTGTCGGCGGCCCTCTGCGCGGCTCTGGGTGCGGCGGCGCCGAATGTCGTCGAGGAGAAGTACGACAACGGCACCGTGAAGTCGCGCTATACGATGGGCCCCGACGGGAAGAAATCGGGGCCCTATACGCTGTTCTTCGAGAACGGCAAGGTGCAGGAGCAGGGGATCTATAAGGAGGGCGAGTTGGACGGCCCCCAGCAGCTCAATCACCCCAACGGCAAGATCAAACTGAAACAGGAGTACAAGGCCGTCCAACTCAACGGCGCGCTCGCGGAGTTTGACGAAAAGGGCACCCGCGTCCGGGCCGCGGATTATCGGCTGGGCCAGCTCAACGGCGTCTGCCGCGAGTATACGAACGGCCTGCTCGTGTCCGAAAAAATCTACGTCGGCGGCATCCTGGCATACCCCCGGTCGCAACAGTCGCTGGGGCAGTTGCTCACGAAGATCCGCACCGGCCGCGTCGAAACGCGCAAGCTCGGGCCGGAGGACAAGGGGATCCCCGCGACACTGGTTGCCAAGACCCCCGAGTCCGAGCGCCAGGCGGCGGCCAGGCTGCTGATCGAATACCGCGAACTGTGCGGCGTGCCGGGGGCCGCCTTGCAGCTCGATCCGTTCTACAACGCCCAGGCCGAGGCTGCCGTACAGATCAGCGAGGCCACCGGGCAGTTGTCGCTCACCCCGCAGAATCCCGGCTGGCCGCAGGACCAGTATGAATTTGCCAAGGCCGCCTGTCTCCAGTGCGGGCTGTTCACTGGCAATGGTGGCTTGACGGCCGCCGTGAAACTGTGGATGGGCGACTCGTCGACTGAGGCCGGCATCAAGAACCTCTCGAATCGCCGCATGTGCCTGAGTCCGGCCATGCAGCGCGTGGGCTTCGGCCTGTCGCCGCGCGTGGCGGCCATGCAGCACGCCGACGCATCCCGCATGGACATCCCCGACTGGGACTTCATCGCCTGCCCCGGACCGGGCTTCTTTCCCGTCGGCGACTTCGCCGCCACCGACGCCTGGAGCGTTATCGTCAACGAATCCAGGTACAAACAGCCCGTGGCCAACGTCGTCCAGGTGACGCTGACCACAGCGGTCGTTGCCCTCAAGGACGGCCTGATCAAGCCGACCGGAGAGCCGCTCAAGCTCAACTATTCGGGCGTCGACACCCACAATCTCGGCACGACCAACTGCATCATCTTTCGCCCCGAACGCATCGCCGTGGCTCCGGGCGCGCTCTACCTCGTCGAGATCAGCGGCCTCAAGGACTCCACCGACAAGCCGGTGAAAATCCGCTATGTCGTGGAATTCTGCCGGCTCTGATTGGCGCTTTTCTCTGGCGTTTTTCTCATTGGTTCCTCTCCTGCTTCGCGGTACAATCCGCCCCTTTCGTTCGCACGCAGTCGAGGTCCAATGCAGCAGGATGTTTCTGGGCAGCAAACCCGGCCGGAGATGTTGGGGGCGTACTGCATCCAGCGGACGCTCGTCGAGGGTAAATCGTGGCTCGCCCAGGCCGCCGGGGGCCGGCGCGTCGTGCTGAAATCTCTGCCGGACGAGTGCCTGGCCGGTGGCCAACTGCATGCCGATATTCGCGACCGCCTCGAGCGCATCCGTGAACTGGCCCACGTGGGCGTTGCCAATCTCTATGGCGTGGAACGCGATGGTCCCCTGACCTTTGCCGTATGGGAATATGTCGAGGGCCGCACGCTCGCGCACTATCTTCAGCAGCCTCGGGGTCTTGCCGTCCGCCGCGTGGCCCACGAAATCGTCTCCAGCGTTCAGTCGCTGCACCTGCTGGGGCTGAGCCATGGGGCCCTCCACGAGCGAAATGTGATCGTCACGCCGACCGGCGCGATCCGGCTGACGCACCTGAGCCCGCTGCTCTACCTCGATCCCGATGTCGATGTGCAGGGGTTGCTGGACGTTCTGCCGCTGCTCGGCTGCCGCGACGAACTCGCCGACCTCGACTGCACTGCGCCCATGCGCGAACTGTCCCTGCGCGTGCTGGCCTGGTCCAAGGATTCGCGATGCGCGTCGACGCCGCAAATGCACCACGAGGACGCCTCGCGATGGAACCAGCGGCGCGCGTCGCTGCTCGGCGCCGCCATCGCCGCGGCCGTTGCCATCGGCGTGGCTGCGTTTGCAATATGGCATGCCGGGCAGGCATCGTCCGCGGTCCAGCCGGCTCCGGCTCCGGCCGGCTCGAACGAACAGACACCGCCCCCGGCCGAACCGTCCGCGGCCATCGACGGCATGCTCGCACACAAGTCGGGAGGTCGGCCGTGAGCCTGGTCAGCCGCCTGCTCGATCCCACTCTCGTCGAGCATCTCAATCACATGCAGGTCTCGGCACGCAGCATCGTGCAGGGCAGCGCCATCGGCCAGCATCGCAGCCCCGTGAAGGGCGCCAGCGTCGAGTTCCGCCAGCATCGCTTCTATGTGGCGGGCGACGAGCCGCGACGACTCGACTGGCGCGTGCTCGCCCGCACGGATCGGCCCTACGTGAAGGAGTACGATGAGGAAACCAACCTGCGCTGCGTCATCGCGCTCGATATCTCGGGCTCGATGGCCTACGAAGGGCAACACGGCTCGAAATTCGACTACGCCACGCGCCTGGCGGCCGCGCTCTCCTACCTCATGCTCAGTCAGGCCGAGAGCGTCGGCATCGCCATTTGCGGCCAGACGGTGGGCCCGTTCGTCGTGCCGCATTCGTCGACGCACCAGCTTGCCAGGATCATCGACGCGCTGGAAATGGCCGCCCCGGCCGGCCCATCCGGCATCGCCCGGGCGATCCACGACATCGCCGAACAGATGGAGCGGCGCTCGCTGGTGATTGTCCTGTCCGATTTCTTCCTGCCCCTCGAAGATCTCTGCAAGAGCCTCGCCCACCTGCGCCACGAGCGCCACGAGGTCCTGGCCATCCAGGTGGTGGACCGCCACGAGGAGGACTTCCCCTTCCAGACCTGGTGCCGTTTCCGCGGCCTCGAGGGCGAGCCCCCCCGCGTCATCGAACCCGCCATGGCCCGCCGCGCCTACCTCGAAAACTTCCGCCGCCATCGCCGCCTGCTGCTCGAGGCCGCCCTGGGCCTGCGCGTCGAGTTCCAGGAGATCGTCACCGACCGACCGCTCCTCGACGCGATCCGCCTGTTGCTGTCGCGCCACAACCAGCGACAGGCGCACCAGAAGTGAACTCCGGGCTGCGGCG
>JBEKVL010000741.1:0-3564 GCA_049514055.1 Tepidisphaeraceae bacterium
TATTCAAATGGATGACAAGTGCCAAGAACGTAAGAGTCTCCAGGCGACGCCTGATCTTCACGGGGACCGCGGCCACGGTCGCCGCACATTTGTCGCTGCCATGTGCGTACGCGGCCGATTCCCTTCCTGCTGATCCCGTGCCGCCTCGACGCGTCACGATTAACCCCAAGGCCAACGATCAGTTACTCTACTTCACCTCCACCAGCCTGCTGGAGGATGACCGCCGCCTTGTTTTCATCTCCGACCGTACGGGGAATCCCAATCTGTTCATGCTCGACACGGTCGGTGGGCACGAGGCACAGTTGACCACCAACGCCGAGGGGTATCTGAAGTCCTACGTGTACTTCGACGGCCGGCCCTATCGGGGGTTGGGCAAGGCGAGCATCAGCCTCGACCCCAGAAACGGGCTGGTCTATTTCATTCAGGGCCGGCAAATCTGCGTTGCCGACATGGACGGCAAGCAGCGCGTGCTTGCCGAGTACCCGGCCGACCAGATGACGGCGTTCACGCATGTATCGGCCGATGGTAAGCGGCTCTGCGTTCCGACGACTGATGCGCGGGCGCTGGATGGGGATGCACAACTTCGTGGTCAGCCGGCGTATGACATCGACCAGCGCGTGCGTGAGGAGAAGCTCAGCTCATACCTGCGCATTTACGACACGGATAGCGGCAAGCAGCTTCTGGCCGAGCCTTTCCCGGGCGGCTGGATCACGCATGTTCAGTTCTCGCCGACAAACTCCGACGTGGTGCTCTTCAACAACGAATGGCCGAGCGATTGCGGCATTCGGCGTATCTGGTTGTGGGATGGAAAGAAGCACCTGCAGCTCCGCCGCGAGGGCAATGGGCGCAGCCGCGTAGACTGGACCTGTCACGAAGTCTGGGAGCGCGACGGTTCGGCCATCGTCTACCACGGCACGTACGCCAAGGGACCGGCGTATATCGGCCGAATGAATCCGGACGGCTCGGATCCAGTGGAGATCGCGCTGCCCGCCGGCTGGAAGCGCTACGGACATTTCACCAATGGGCGCAGCGGAATGCTGGTGACCGATGGCTACTGGCAGCGGGACGACGATCCACCCAAGCCCGGCCAGGGGCACTGGATCGTGCGGCTCGACGTGGACTGGAAGGCGAAGAAGATCGACTGGCGGCCGCTCTGCCGCCACGGTTCGAGTTGGCGGAGCCAGGATGAGCACCCGCACCCGATCTACAACCACGCAGCCGACGCCATCTACTTCACCTCGGATCGCGACGGCAAGCGCGCCGTTTATCGGGTTGCGGCGGCGTGAACTGAAGCTGGGCGATCACCTGACCGTGGGATCATCAGGAGGCATCAGGATGAACAGAAGGCGTTTTCTGAAACTCCACATTGCGGGTCTATTGGTCGCGGCTGCGGCGTGCCTGGCGGCCGATCCGCATCTTGATCGGCTCGACCAGATCAAGGCGATTCATCCTCGCCTCTATCTGAACCAGCAGCGGTTCGAAGACCTCAAGCGAAAGACGTCGGATGAACCCTATCGCAGGCTGCTGGCGCAAGTCGTGGCCGTGGCCGACGGAGGCGTCCGATCTGGTCCGCCCAAGTACATCGAGCACGACAACTATTCTGGGGATGAGCAACTCTGGCAGCGCAGCGTCGGCAACATGATTCCGCACCTGGCCATGGCCTATCGGTTGACCGGCGAGCGCAAGTACCTTCAGGCAGCATCCGACTGGATGGTGGCGTCGGCAGGATACAGAACCTGGGGCCTGGGCAACATCGACGGCAAAGACCTGGCCGCTGGACACCAACTCTACGGCATGGCCTTGGGATACGACTGGCTGTACGACAACCTCGATCCGCAGACCCGGTTGATCATCCAGAAATGCTTGGAGACCCGTGGCCGGTTCATGTTCGAGCAGCTCTCGGCCGGGAAGATCTGGTGGGGCAAGAGCTATTTGCAGAACCATCAGTGGGTCAACCTGACCGGTCTGGCGGCTGCCGGAATGGCTCTGTATGGGCAAACGCCCGATGTGGAGGGCTGGATACGCCTGCCGCTGGAGAAGTACCGAACCGTCATGGTCAGCCTCGGACCCGACGGCGCTTCGCATGAAGGCGTGCCATACTGGTCCTATGGCGTGGAGTACATGCTCAAGTTCATGGACTTGGCCCGCGACCTGCTCGGCGAGGAGATGTTCAAGGACAATGCCTGGTTCCGGCACACGGCCGACTTCCGATTGTATTCGATGCTGCCGCGGGGCGGTTGGAGCCGCCGGGCGTCTTTGATGACGTTCGCCGATGGCCCGCGATATGACTGGTACGGGCCGGACTACCTGTTACGCAAACTCGCGGCCGAGTACCGTGATGGCCATGCTCAGTGGCTGGCGAATGAACTGGATCACGCCCAGTTGTGCAGTACGGAGGCCTCCTTTCTTAACCTGATCTGGGTTGATCCGGCGCTGAAGGCGGTGTCGCCGGCCGATCTGCCCACCTTCAAGCACTTTGAGGACATGGGGTTGGTCTTCATGCGCTCGGGTTGGGATGGGCAAGAATCTCTTCTGGCATTCAAGTGCGGCCCTACGCTGGGCCACGATGCCCTCAAGCGATACAGCTACGATCCCGGCAGCGGCCATGTCCATCCGGATGCCGGGGCGATTCAGTTGTTTGCCCACGGAGACTGGCTGATCGTTGATGATGGCTACAGCGCCAAACACACCGAGTACCAGAACACGGTGACGGTCAATGGCATCGGGCAGACCGGCGAAGGGAAAGCGTGGTTCGACTCCACGCGGTTGCTCAAGGAGAAACGCGGCGCGAAGATCCTGTATGCCAGGCCCGGCAAGGAGTTCGATTACGTCATTGGCGATGTGGCTCCGGCGTACGAGCCCGCGGCCGGCCTGGCGCGATTTGTGCGTCATGTGGTCTACTGGCGGCCGGACATCTGGGTACTCATCGACGAACTGGCCACGCGCGAGCCGGCCGAGTTTACGCTGTTCTTTCACGCGGACGAGCCGTTCCAGGGCGCTGGTGGCGGCAATGTCTTTGACGTCAAGGGTCGCAATGGTGCGCTGCGTCTGGTCGCCTTGGCACCGGAGAGCGCCGTGGCCAAGTGTTTCAAGCAGGACATCGTTTCCACCGGCGGGAAGACAGGTGACAAGTTGGACGTTCTGGCGCTTTCCAACGGCAGCAAGCAGGACAAGGCGATGTTTGTCACGGTGTTGTCGGCTTACAAGGCCGTGGACAAACCGGACATGGACGCCACGCTGACCCACACCAGTTCTGCTCCGATCCTCACCCTCCGCTACGGCGACCGCACGTTTCGCCTGGCGTTGCATCCCGATCGCAGCGATCCGTCCGGACCCATCATCGAGGCAGTAAGGTGAGCATCTCGATGGCACGGACGTGGTGTTATTCGCCGTCGACGGACGACCCTCCTACCCCGCTCCGCCCCGGCGGATGGCCCACGTTCCGAACTTGGCGTTGATCTGGTCGGCCACGCTGTCCAGCTTCTTCTGCCGGTCATGCTCGGCATCGGGAAAGAGCCCCAGTTGCTCGGACCCGCTGCCCAGCCGCTCGGCCGTGACGCCGAT
>JBEKVL010000742.1:0-3552 GCA_049514055.1 Tepidisphaeraceae bacterium
CCGACCTGGAAATCTTCAAGCCCAGCGAGCACGACGCTGGCCGCATCGGCCGGAACGTCTACGAGGCAATGGCCAAATACCCCGGCGTCCGCACCATCTCCGGCCGGCTCGAGCTGCGCATGGTCGTCCGCAGGGCCGACGGCGAGCCCTTCCCCGGCAACGAGTTCGCCCACGCCACCGTCATCGGCGTCGACATCGCCGACGACCTGGATATCGCCAACCTCAAGATGGAGCCCGGCACGACCGGCGCCTGGTTCCGCCCCGGCGACACGGACAGTGTGCTGATCGACCAGGGCGTCGCCAAACGCTTCAGTCTGGCCGCCGGCAGCGCGCTGTCGGTCTTGACCACGGGCGGCCCGCGCAGATTCAACATCGCCGGCGTGGTCCACAAGCCAGGCTTCGTTGCCATGCTTGACCACACTATGTACGTCCCGCTCAAGTCGCTCCAGGCGGCCTCGCGATCCGAAGGCAAAGTCACGGCCATCCGCATTACCCTGCGCCGCGCCGAGGAGGTCGACGCCTTCGTCGCAAAATGGAAGCCGCGCCTGCACGAACTCGATCCCTACCTGAAACTTTCCACCACGCGTGAAGCTCGCAAGCAGATCGACAAGCAACTCGAAGGCGTTCATTTCCTCAGCTATCTCGGCGGGGCGGTCTCGATGGTGGCGGCCGCGTTCATCGTCTTCTCCACCCTCTCCATGGGCGTCAGCGAACGTCAGCGGACGCTGGCCATGCTCCGGGCGGTGGGCATGTTCAAGGGACAGGTCGCCCGCCTGGTTCTGGCCGAGGGCATCATGCTGGCCGCCCTCGGCGTGGCCGCGGGAATTCCGCTGGGGCTTTTCTGGACGTGGCTGCTGACGACCTGGCGATCCGAAATCTTCGCCGCGGGCATGGTCGCCGGCGTCGGCGGCATGATCTTCGCCGGCGGCGGCAGCGTCGCGATGGCGCTGCTGGCGGGCGTTCTGCCGGCACTGGCCGCCTCGCGCGTCAGCCCGGTCGAGGCGATGTCGGCCGCCGGCGAGCAGCCGCGGGCCACGATGCCGATCTGGTCGGCCTTGGCCGGCGCCGCGCTCGTCGGCATCGACACCTTCCTCATCTACGGCCCGTGGGTGTCGCGCGAAGTCACCTTCTATGGCCACTTTGTCCTGGGCATCCCCTGTCTGCTGGTCGGCTTCTTCCTCCTGGCGCCGGGATTTGTCTGGATCGTCGAGAAGACGCTCGGCTGGCCGGTGGCCGCGGTACTCAGGGTGCGGTACAGCCTGCTCCGCCAGCAGTTGTCCCGGACCATCTGGCGCGCCGCCGGCACGGCCGCCGCACTGATGGTCGGGCTGGCCGTCCTCGTGGTCATGCACACCCATGGCAATTCGCTCATCAACGGCTGGGAAATCCCCGACCGCTTTCCCGACATCTTCATCTACGCCCAGGTGGGCTCGTCGCTGACCAAGGACCAGATGCACAAGCTCGACGGCCTCGAGGGGATCAAGCCGGGCGAGCTCATGCCCATCGGCATCACCGTGCCCCAATTGCCCCAGGGGTTCCTCTCCGTCGCCGCCGCCGCCGTGCTGCCCGACGCCACCATGTTCCTCGCCGTCGACCCCGATAAGGCGATGAAGATGATGGACCTCAAGTTCCTCGAGGGCGACGCCGCCACGGCCGCGGCCAGGATGAAATCCGGCCGGTACATCGTCATCACCGACGAGCTCCGCCAACTTCAGAATCTGCACGTCGGCTCGAAGATGCGCATGAAAAACGGCCTGCTCTTCGCCAAGGAATACGAGTACGAGGTCGCCGGCGTCGTCTGGTCGCCGGGCATCGACGTCTTCGTGGCCATGTTCGACGCCGGCCGGCAGTTCCGCGAGCGTTCGGCCACCACCGTCTTCGGTTCGCTTGAGAACGGCGAGCGCGATTTCGGCGTCAATACCTACAGCCTCTTCGCCGCCAACCTGGTCGATGGCTTGGACAAGCGCGAACTCGAAAAGCGGATCAAGGCGCGGCTCGGCGCCATCGACATGGGCATGGGCGACGTCCGCCAGATCAAGGACGGCATCCGCAAGGGATTCAGGAAGCTGCTGGAACTCGTCAGCTCCGTGGCCCTGGCGGCCATCGCCGTTGCCGCGCTGGGTGTCACCAACACGGTGATGGCCTCTATCCGCAGCCGCCGCTGGCACCTGGGCGTGCTGCGTTCGCTGGGCCTCACGCGCGGCGAATTGCTGCGGCTGATCGTCGCCGAATCGCTGCTGCTGGGCCTGGTGGCCTCGGTCCTGGGCGTGACCGCGGGTCTGCTGATGAGCCTCAACGCCAACGGCCTGACCTGGAAGATCATGGGCTATCGGCCACACATACAGATTGCCTGGGATGCCGTGCTGGACGGCGTGGCGATCATCGTCGGCGTGGCCCTGGCGGCCAGCGTGATGCCCGCAATCAAGGCCGCCCGGGAAGAGCCGCTGGCGCTGCTGCAAACAGGGAGAGCAGGATAAGCCCCTGCGGGGAAATCCGAAATTCGAAACCCGAATGGCGAATCAAGCAGCAATGACGAATACCGAATGCCGCATTGGACATTCGTCATTGCCTCATTCGGTATTCATTCGGAATCCGGATTTCGGGTTTCGTCATTCCGCGCAGCGGCGCGGTCTACTCATGCCGCAGCGCCTCAATCGGGTTCATCCTCGCCGCCGTCACCGCCGGATAGAGCCCGAACCCGATGCCGATCAGCACGCTGATCCAGAACGAGCCGACGATGGACCAGGCGGCGATCTTCGTGGGGTAGTCCTGCGCGGATAGAAAGTGGACGATGATCGGCAACGTTGTGGCACAGGTCGTCCCCAGCCCGATGCCGATCACCCCGCCGACCAGCGACACCACCGTCGTCTCGATGAGGAACTGCAGAACGATGTGCCGGCGCTTGGCGCCCAGGGCGCGGCGGATGCCGATCTCCTTGGTACGCTCGGTGACGCTGGCCAGCATGATGTTCATGATCCCGATGCCGCCGACGATCAGCGACAGGCTGGCGATGCCGCCCATGACGAAGTTGAACATGCGGTTCAGCCGCTCGGCGTTGCGCAGGATTTCGATGGGAACCTTGACCTCATAGTCCTTGTTGACCAGGTGATTCGGGCCGACCGTGTTCTCGGCGATCGCGGCCAGGGACTCGACGTGTTCCACCGAATTCGCCTGGAGCCAGATCTCGGAAAGCTCGATCACCTTCCGCTCGAATGTGCCGCTGGTCATGCGCACGATGGTGTCGGAAAAGATCGTCTGGGCCACCGTCAGCGGGAAGTAAATGTCCATGTCGATGTCGCGGTTGATGAAACCCGACCCCGGCCGCAGCCCGGTCTTCTCGAGCACGCCGACGACCTCCAGGAAGACCGTGCCCGAACCCGCCGAGCCGACCTGGATCCGCTTGCCCAGCGGATCCTCGTAGGGGAACATCTGCTGGGCCGCGTTCGCCCCGATGACGCAGACCCATTCGCGCGAGCGAAGGTCAACCATGGTGAAATAGCGGCCGCGTTCCAGCGGAAGATTCAGGACGTCGAAAACCTGCGGAACGGTGCC
>JBEKVL010000743.1:0-5946 GCA_049514055.1 Tepidisphaeraceae bacterium
CCGGCGGCGATCTCCCACCGGTCGCCCGCGACCGGGTGCAGGACCAGCAATCGTCCGGCCGGCATGAGTTGGATGACCCATTGCCCGGGCGGCGCAAGCGTGATCAGACAGCTCCCTGACGCCACGCGACGCACCTGGCCACGGTTGCCGGAAACGGGGCCTTCGTAGCTGAGGTACGCCGCGCGATGGTCGGCCAGGCGCTCGACGTGTGTGCTGCTCTCGATCGGCCAGACATCGCTGCGCCAGGTGGCGAGCTGCGAACCGGGCGCGGTCTCGAACATCAGATCGAAATGGGGCCGCTCGATGCCTTCGTGTCGGAGGATGACGTAGCGAAGCGCGGGCATTGATGGCTCACGCGACGAAGACGGGCGGCGGAACATAGGAACTGCGCAGCGAACCCGATGGCTCGATGCTGCTCTTGAGGTTGCACGGATGGGCCTCCTCGCCGAAGCCGAAGTCGCGCTCGTATTCGTTCGCCAGCCACTCCATGTCCTCGTGGGAAATGTCCGGTTTGGTCACCGACTCGACGGCTTCCCTGATTTCGTGCTCGTTGAGCAGCGTGGCCGTGATGCTCGTCAGCGCGGGCTGTCGCAACAGCCACTTGCAGGCGAACTGGTGCGGGGTCATGCCGTACTTGGCGCACAACGGCCGGATCTTCTCGAGTTTCTTCAGGCCGTAAATCTTCCAGTTCTGGTCTCGGAACTTGCGGTGGTCGTCTTTGCCGATGGCCGTGTCGATCTTCACGGTGTCCTTGAGGATGGAACTGTTGTCGTGGACGCGGGCCAGCACGCCGGCCTTGTACGCGTATGCCGTTTCACAGAACTCGCGGCCCGGCGCCTGCTCGAAGAGGTTGAAAACGGTCTGCACGGCCTTGGCCCCGTGATCCATGATTGCCCCGACGCCTTCTTCGCGCCAGCCGATGGCCGGCCCCAGCGACACGCCCCAGACGCGGATCTTCCCCTCGGTCTTCACTTTCTCCAGTTCGGCGAACGTGTCGTCGCGGTATTGCGGGAGTTTGATGTTGTGGGCCATGTAGAGGTCGATGCAATCGACGCCCAGTCGCGTCAGCGATTTCTCGAGTGCGATCCGGAGGAACTGCGGCGAGAAATCCTGCTTGCGCTCGCGGTGCGAGCCGGGCTCTCCGGGATCGGCGTAGAAGTCGTAGCCGAACTTTCCACCGATTTCCACGGAATCGCGCCGGACCGTCTTGAGGAACTTCGCGAACACGCTCTCCGCCCGGCCATTACCGTAGGCATCGCCGTTGTCGAAGAAACTCACGCCCAGGTCGTGGGCGTGCTTCATCATGCGAACGCCCTGTTCGTCGGTGTAGTGTCCCCACCAGTCGACGCCGCAGAACCAGCAGCCGAGTGAGATGGCGGAAACTTCGAGATTTGAATCGCCGAATTTTCGACGGAGCATGTTCACAATTCCTCTGCCAGGGGCCGTTCGATACTCAAGAGCATATAACCGCAGTCTCGCGGGTTCCACTCCGGTCCCCAGAACCTATAATCCCGGACGCCATGACAATCACCGTAAATGGACAAACCCGCGACGTGCCCGACGGGGCGAGCGTGTCGGCATTGCTGGCCGGAATGAACCTCACGCCCGACCGCGTGGCCGTCGAATTGAACCGGCGGCTGCTGAAGACGGAGCGTTACGATCAGCCGCTTCCGCCCAACGCCCAAGTGGAAATCGTGACGTTCGTGGGCGGCGGGTGACCACGGACCACGAGTCAATGACCCATTGCATATTGGGTCCTGGGCCAAAGCTGGTAGAATCTCCCCTCGTCATTACTTCGTAACTTCGTACAGGGAAGGAGCACTGCATGTCGAGCCGTGTCATTTGGGCGACTCTTCAAAAGAGCATGGAAATCATCACGGCGGCGGTGGGAGCTGTCTCCCGCGGATGCTCGGCGCGGCCAAACGGACACCCGGCCACCACGTTGACCGAAGCGCTCGAATCCCGCCAGTTTCTCGCGGCCACCGGCCTCCCGGTGCTCGACCCTGCGGCGATGTTCGATGTCGCCGCTCCCATGGCCATGTCGGGGCCGGTTTCCGGCGACGTGAGTTCGGGCATGACCACCCAGGCGGCCCTCGCCGTCACCATTCCCGACTCCAACCTCCTGGCCGCCATCCGTCTGGCCCTCAGTATCCCCACGGGCGATACCACCTTCAACACCAACGACCCCAACGCCCCGACCGCCACACTCAACATGGACGGCACCGTCATTCTGCCGGGCACACTCCAGGTCACCGATACCGCCGGCCCGGCCGGCGATAGATCGGTCGCACTGCCCGACACAGTCGTCGGCTCAACCAGCGCCGCCGCCGTCTTCACCCTCACCAACATCGGCCAGTTGCCTCTCCAGATCAACAACCTGGCCAGTGGCGGAACCAATCCGGGCGATTTCCTCTACACGGTGAAGGAGGACTTTGGCAACACCATTACCCAGGGCAACAGCTTCATTCTCATGCCCGGCGTGTCGTTTACGGTCGATGTCGCCCTGCATCCGGCATCGGCCGGCGCCAAATCCGCCACCCTGGTCTTCACCACAAACGATGTCACCGCCGCCTCGGTGACGTTGACGATGACCGGCACGGCCGTGACCCCCGCAGCCCTGGTCGTCACCGACAACAAGGGCTCCGCCACCGACAAATCGGTGGTCCTGCCCTCCACTCCATTGGGAATTGCCAGTGCGCCGGCCGTGTTCACGCTGACCAACACCGGCCAGCAGGCGCTGACGTTCACCAGTCCGGTCCTCGCGGGGACCGACGCCGCGGACTTCCAGTACACCGTGAAGGACAACACCGGCGCCGTCGTCTCCGGAACCAGTTTCAGCATTCCCGCCGGACTGGCCTGGCAGATCGAGGTCCGCTTGCTGTCCGCCTCGGCGGGCGCGAAGTACGCCGCCCTTGGCTTTGGCACCAATGACGTGAACAACCCGGCCGTCTCGCTTTTCATGAGCGGCACCGCCTTCGTGTCGGCCACGCTGGCGGTGACCGACAACAGCGGTGTGCCCATTGATGGGCGCGTCACTCTGCCCGACACCGCCGTCGGCACTGTCGGCTCCTCCCGCACGTTCGTGCTCAGCAGCACGGGCATCCAGCCCCTGGACATCACTGATTTCGCCCTCGGCGGAACCAATCCGGCGGAAATCAATTACACGATAAGTGACCAGAACGGCCAGCCGGTTACCGGCACAAGCTTCAGCATCCCAACTGGCTCGGCCTACACCGTGGACGTGGCCATGCACCCCGTTTCCGCGGGCTGGAAGATCGCCACGATCAGTTTCAACAGCAATGACAACCGCGCTCCATCCGTCAACCTGCTGGTAAACGGCAACGCCGTGCCGCTGCATTTGGCGCTCCGCTCCGGCGCCACGCTGGCGGAGATTCCGAACAATCGGCCGCAAGCCATCGGCTTCAGCACCACAACCGTCGGGCAGACCGGCCCGACGCGCGAGTTCCAGATCCGCAACGCAGGCACAAAGACACTCAAGTTGAGCGCCCTCCGGCTGCCCAAAGGGTTCCAATCGGTCCAATCACTGCCGTTGACGGCGACCGCCGGCACACGATCCGGGAACATAACCTTCTCGGCCAGCGACGGCACGCAGAGCGTCTACGGCATTCCAATCACCGGCACAGTCCAGGCGAAAAAGGCCGCGCCCTGACCGCTGCTTCCCGGCTCCAGCTCTTCTAACTACCAACTATCAAGTGTTACCTACGCACCACCCACTAACGTCGTCGCGTCTTATTCCGGTCCTTCTTCTCCATATGCCCCGATTTCTTCACCCTCAATTGCGGGCCGCCCGGCATCCCCAGCGTGTTCAGATTGCCGGACATCAAATTTTTCAGCAGGCTCATCTTCCCGCCCACGCCCAGCCCGCCCACCGCTTTCATCATGTCGCGGCTCATCTCGAACTGCTTCATGAAATGCCCGACTTCGCTCAGGTCCACGCCCGCGCCCCTGGCCACGCGCCGCCGCCGCGATGAATCGAGCAAATCCGTGTTCTTCCGCTCGGCCAGGTTCATCGAGTTGTAGATCGCCTTCATCCGGCCCATCTGCCCCTCGATGTCCCCATCCTTCACGTTGAGCTGCTTGGTGAGCTGGCTCATGCCGGGGATCATCCCCATGATCTTGCCCAGCGGCCCCAGCCGTGTCACCTGGGCCATCTGTGACATGAAATCTTCAAGTGAGAACTTGCCCTTTTCCAGGCGGGCCTGGAGTCTCGACGTTTCGTCCTGGTCGAATTTCTCGATGGCCGTGTTCACCAGCGCCAGCACGTCGCCCATGCCCAGGATCCGCTGGGCCATGCCTTCCGGCCGGAACTCCTCCAGCGCATCCAGCTTCTCGCCCGTGCCCAGGAACTTCACCGGCTTGCCGGTGACCACCTTGGCCGACAGCAGCGCGCCGCCGCGGGTGTCCGAGTCGAACTTGGTGAGGATCAGCCCGTCGAGTTCGAGTTTCTCGTTAAATATTTTGGCCGAGTTCACTGCGTCCTGGCCGGTCATCGCGTCCAGCACCAGGTAAATCTGATGCGGCTTGAGCTGGCCGTTGATGTCGCGCAGCTGCTCCATCAGCTCATCGTCGATCGCCAACCGTCCGGCCGTGTCCAGGATCACCACATCCCGCCCGTTGGCACGGGCAAACTTGATCGCCTCCCGGCACACGCTCACGGCCGCCCCTTTGGCAACATGCCCATGCGCCGCGGCCTTGGTCGGGTCGGCGTACACCGGCACGCCCACCTGTTCGCCCACCACCCGGAGCTGTTCCATGGCGGCCGGCCGCTGCAAGTCGGCCGCGCACAGCATCGGCTGCCGCCCCTTGCCGACCAGATACTTTGCCAGTTTGCCGCAGGTCGTGGTCTTGCCGGACCCCTGCAGGCCGCACATCATGATGATCGTCGGTCCCGGCGACACCAGGTAGAGGTTCGTATCCACCGGCCCCATGAGATTGACCAGTTCCTCATAGACGATCTTGATCATCAGATCGCCCGGCTTGAGCGACTTGATCACTTCCAGGCCCATGGCCTTCTCGACGACCTTGTCGGAGAACTCCTTGACGACCTTGAACGAAACGTCCGCCTCGAGCAGCGCGGTGCGCACCTCGTGCATGGAGTCGCGCACGTTCTCTTCCGTGATCCGTCCCCGGCCGGAAAGCGACCGCAACACCGAACCGAATTTCTCTGTCAAGGCGTCAAACATGGTCCATTACCTCTCGTGGTCAAGACCGGTCATTATTGCATGACGCCGCCGTTTTGGGAATGAGGCGAAATCCGTTTCAGGCTCAGATTTCCTGATCCCGGCAATCGGGTTTGGGATGTTCGAGAACGGAGGAGCCGGCTGATTTGCAGGGTTACAGTGCGTGGTTGTGGTCAACGATGCCGGGCCGGCCAGACGGAAACATGGATGATGCGAATCGAACAGAAATCCGCCGGTAGCGGGCCAAGGTCTCCCCCGCCCGACGACCCGTTACGCCACTCCTGCGGATTCCCGCGAGTTGTCGATCCCTCGCCGGCACTCCCCCAAAAAAATGACGGCACAATGACGGTCGGTGGACAGAATAAAACATCAAAAATGGCTGCACGCACTGCGATACGCTAGGCCCGCGGTCAAGCCTGAGATAGAATACGCCCTCCGAAATGCCGGTCCCACTGAAAACCTGGGAACAACTCCATGCTTCTCCGAGCGAGGTGTGAAATGGTTCTCCGAAAGTGCCCAAGTTGCAAGGAACTCGTCGGCGCCGACTCTCTCGAGTGCCCTCGCTGCGGGATCAGCTTCAAGGCCGCGATGTTCCGCCGCCTGTTGCGCTGGACGGTGATCGTCGCGGCCACTGGCTGGCTCGCCGGCCACTATGTTCTGAAACTGATCTGAACACGAGCAGGCAAGGTCCACAGCGTTACATCATCGTGGCAGTCGTTGTGGTGCGGGCTTCCGGCCTGCTTCC
>JBEKVL010000744.1:0-3551 GCA_049514055.1 Tepidisphaeraceae bacterium
GGCCTTGGCCGTGCCGGAACCAAAGGAGGGGGTCGGCATCCGCGAGAACTGGTTTCGGGATCTGCTCGGCGTTCACCTGTGCCCGTCAGGACATCATTACGGCCTGCCGGCTCGCCGAGTCGTCCTCTGACGACCCTCTACATCGAAAGCTTCAACCGATTCGTTACCTCCTCGACTGTTTCGATTGTTACCGGGCAGAACAATTAAGTACCCGGGCGGGACTCGCACCCGCTGGAGAACAACACCTTCTTCACGGCGCACGATGTGCCCGTCTTTTTTGGCAAATGCTGCCTGTAGCCGCGATCGTTGGTCGCGGCCGAGGACCGCGACCAACGATCGCGGCTACAGATACGCGGTTTGCCAAGAAGTACGGCAAGACCCGACGTCATTTCGTCTTTGCCACCGGCTGCTCTTCGAGCAGGGCGTCCACGATCTTGTCCACATAGTCCGGCTTGACACCCAGCGCCCGGATCTTGCTTTCGCGGTCGATGACAACATACGTCGGCCACCACTGAACCTTCCAGGCTTTCGTCGTCGCGGGCGTGGTTTTGGCGGTGGGGTATTCGATCTTGCTGGTCTTGGCCACGTCGGCCATGGCCTGTTCGCGGCCACCGCCGCAGGCGCCGATGACCAGCACGCCCTGGTCGGCATATTTCTTCGCGACTTCGTTGTTGTGCGGAATGGCCGCCTTGCACGGGCCGCACCAGGTGGCCCAGAAATCGACAACCACGATCTTGCCCTTCATGGCCTCGGATTTGACCTCGCCGTTGATCCACTCGGACATTTCCAACGCCGGCGCAGGCTGGCCGAGGAGTTTGCTGTGCTCGGCCCAGCCCTGTTCCAGCCAGTGGCCCTCTTTGGCGAGCCTGGCGACATCGGGATTCTCCTTGCGCTTCTCCGCCTCGTCGGCGGCCGTGACGCACAGAGCGCCGTCCAGACACACACCGAACACTATGACTAACATACCAGCGCGAACGCGAATCATGGGATCTCCTTCTGCCAAGGTCACGCACCAACCATGTCTCGGTGAGGATTCACGAAGAACGAAAAGGTTGCAGCCCGCGTTGGCTTGCAAGCCTAAGATCAGGCGTCTGACAACCCGTGTGGAGCCGTTCCCATGCAGCGATGCGCTTTCATCCTGGTATTGGCGGTGGTCGTGTCGTCCCTGGCGGCGGCCGCGGCGACGCCGGAGCCAAAGATCGTCTTCAACCGCGACATCCGGCCGATCCTCTCGCAGAACTGCTTCGCCTGCCACGGCTTTGACAAGAACAAACGCAAGGCCGACCTGCGGCTGGACACGCGCCAGGGGATGTTCCGCGACCATGACGGCGTCCGGCCGGTCGTGCCCGGCAAACCCGGCGAGAGCGAATTGTATCGACGGGTCACGAGCGACGACGCCGAGGAGCACATGCCGCCGGCCAAAAGCGGGAAGAAGCTGACCCCGGCACAAGTGGAACTGATCCGGCATTGGATTGAGCAAGGGGCCGAATACCAGGCGCACTGGGCCTATGCGCCGGCGACCCGCCCGGCCGTTCCGAAGATCGAGCGGCCGGGCTTCGTTCGTGGTGATATCGACCGGTTCATCCTGGCCCGGCTGCAGCAGGAGAAACTCGAGCCCGGCGCCGAGGCCGATCCGCGCACGCTCGTGCGGCGTCTCTATCTCGACCTGCTCGGTCTGCCGCCAACGCCAAAGCAGATCGTCGCGTACATCGGCGATGCGCGGAGCGACAAATACGAACGGCTGGTCGATGAACTGCTGGCATCCCCGCAATACGGCGAGCGTATGGCCATCTACTGGCTGGACCTGGTCCGCTACGCCGACTCCATCGGCTATCACAGCGACAACGCCCGCAACGTCGCCCCCTACCGCGACTGGGTCATCGCGGCCTTCAACAGCAACAAGCGCTTCGACCGCTTCACGGCCGAGCAGATCGCCGGCGATCTGCTGCCGGACGCCGGCGTCGAGACGCGCATCGCCTCCGGCTACAACCGGCTACTCAAGACCACCGAAGAGGGCGGCGCGCAGCCGAAGGAATATGCGGCCAAGTACATCGCCGACCGGGTCCGCAACTTCTCCTCTGTCTGGCTCGGCTCCACGATGATGTGCTGCGAGTGCCACGACCACAAGTTCGACCCGTTTGCCGCCAGGGACTTCTACAGCCTGGGAGCCTTCTTCGCGGATGTAAAGGAACCGGCCACCGGACCTCGCGAGCGGGGCATGCCGCTGCCCACGCACCCGCAGGACCAGCAGTTCAGGGAGTTCGACGCGCAACTGGACGGCCTCCGTAAACTTCTCAGCGCGGATCGTCCTGAACTGGCGGCCGCGCAGACTGAGTGGGAACAATCGCTCAAGACCCCCGAGCAACTCAAGGGACTGCCCGAAGCAGTTCAGGATGCGCTGAAGATCCCCGCCGACAAACGCGGCGACCCGCAGAAGGCGGCGTTGCGAGCACACTTCCGCAACACCACGCCGCTGCTCCAGAAACTCCGTGAGGCCATCGCGATGATGGAGAAGGCCCGCGAGGAACTGGATGGCCGGATTCTCAAGACGCTCGTGACCGAGACCGAACCGCCCCGGCCAATCCGCATCCTGCCGCGCGGCAACTGGATGGACGACTCCGGCGCCGAGGTGCAGCCGGCCGTGCCCGAGGTGCTGGGAACGCTGCCTGTCCAGGGCCGCCGGCCGACCCGGCTGGACCTGGCGCGATGGACGGTGTCGCGCGACAACCCGATTGCCACCCGCGCCATGGTCAACCGGCTCTGGAGAATGTACTTCGGCATCGGCATCAGCAAGAACCTCGACGACCTGGGCGTGCAGGGCGAGTGGCCGGTGCATCCGGAACTGCTGGAATGGCTGTCCTGTGAGTTCATGGACAGCGGCTGGGACATCAAGCACATGGTGCGGCTGATGATCACATCGGGTACATACAGGCAGACTTCGGTGGTCCAAAAGGCCATGCGGGAGCGCGACCCGTTCAACCGCCTGTGCGCCCGGCAGTCGCGGTTTCGGCTCGACGCCGAGATCGTGCGCGATGATGCGCTGGCCATCTCCGGCCTGCTTTCGCTCCGCATGGGCGGGCCGGGCGTCCGGCCGTACCAGCCGGCCGGTTACTGGGACTATCTCAACTTCCCCCGGCGCGACTGGGAGCAGGATCATGGCGAGAATCTGTATCGGCGCACGGTCTACACCTGGTGGCAACGCACGTTCCTGCATCCGACCCTGCTGGTGTTTGACGCATCCAGCCGCGATGAATGTGTCGCCGAGCGGACGCGGTCCAACACGCCGCAGCAGGCCATGGTGCTGCTGAACGACCCGATCTTCGTCGAGGCGGCCCGGGTCTTCGCGGAACGCACCATGCACGAGTGTGCCGGATCGCCGCAAAACCGGGCCGGCTGGGCCTTCGAGCAGGCCACCGGCCGCCGTCCGACTGATGCCGAGGCCGCCGTGCTCGTGGCGCTCTTCGACAAACACCACAAGGAATACACCGCCGACGCCGACGCGGCGAAGAAGCTGGTCGCCACCGGCGAGCGGCCGGCGGAGAAGGATCTGG
>JBEKVL010000745.1:0-3536 GCA_049514055.1 Tepidisphaeraceae bacterium
TCACCGTTGTTGATCTGCCGTCTGGTCTGCCGTTTGCGGTCTTCGTCCAGCGACCCAGTCAGCAAAACAATCCGCGGCTTGCGGCTTGATTTTTCCAGCAGCTTCCGCGCCGCCAAAAAGTGCTGCGTCGCCAAAATCTCCGTCGGGGCCATCAACGCCGCCTGATAGCCGTTCTCAATCGCAATCAGCATCGCCTGCAGCGCCACAATCGTCTTGCCCGAGCCCACATCCCCCTGCAACAGCCGCCGCATCGGGTTCGCCTGCCGCATGTCCCCCACAATCTCCTTCAGCGCCCGCTTCTGCGCCCCCGTCGGATGAAAAGGCAACACCTCCCGCAGCGCCTCGCGCACATTCTCTTCCGCCACAAAGCTGATCCCCGTCCGCTCCCTGAGCTTGCGCCGTTTGATCTCCAGCCCCAGTTCCAGATAAAACAGCTCCTCAAAGATCAGCCGCCGGTGAGCAGGCGTTCCAGACTCCAGCAACTCCGTAAATCTCGTCCCTTCCGGCGGAAAGTGCACCTCCCTCAGCGCCGTCTCCCGATCCACCAGCTTCAGCCGCTTCCGCATCGGCTCTGGCAGACACTCCGGCACCGCGCCCCGCAGCGCCTCCAGCAGATTGAAAATGACTTTTCTCTGCCACCGCGAAATCAGCCTCGTCCCGCTCAGCGACTCATACACCGGCGTAATCCGCCCCACTTCCAGCATCTGCGTCTCGGCGTCGTCCGTCGCATCCGGCAAAATCTCAAACTGCGGCTGCATGATTTTCAAGTTGCTCGAAGACCGCGACGGCTCCACCCTCCCATACACCGCCACCATCTGTCCCGGCTTGAACCGCCCCTCCAGATGAGCCCCATGAAACCAGATGCATTTCACCGCCGCCCGCCCCTGCCCCAGCGTCAACTCAAACAGCGGCATGCGGCTCGTCGTCATCAGCAACGACCCCCGCACCTCCCCAATCACGCTGGCCATCTCGCCCGGCCTCAGCTCGCTCAGTTGCCGCGGATTCTGCCTGTCCTCATAGCGAAACGGCAGGTGATACAACAGGTCCTCCGCCGTTTCAATCCCCTTCGGCGCAAGCATCATCGCCACCCGCGGCCCTACCCCGCGAATGTACGTTACCGGTGTGTCCAGTGCAGTCACACTCCGGATGCTATCGCATTTCCCTCCAGGGATGTTGGCTCAAGCTGGTGCTGGACAACTCGCCAAATGCCTCCCTTGTGTCGGCAGACGCGTGATAGAGCAGACTTCCCGACGGCGTCCATCTTTGCGCCTTTTCCCTGCCGCTGCCCACCCGCAGCTGCGGTCCACACCGTTGCCGCCTAACCCCCCGCGGATGCATTTGACAGTCCTGATTTGCGGTTGATAGGGTTATCGAAAAATAAGAGGTTTTCCTGGGCATTTCGCTCGGAAGCCGAACAAAATCGTTTAGCTGCTCTATGTTTCCTCTTATGAACTCTAGTTCACCAGGCCACGAGCCAGACCCCGGGAGAAGTACCATGGCAAAAGAAAAGGTTTTCATCCTCCGCGCAGCCTGCGCTGCCTCCACCTCCATCCTCCTCCTCATCGCCGGTTGCGGCGGCGGCAGCGGCTCATCCACATCCTCCACTTCCACCACCCCCATCAACAAGACCACCCCCACCCTCACCTGGGCCACGCCCGCTGCCGTCGGGGCCGGTACCGCGCTCAGCGCCACTCAGCTCGATGCCACGGCCAGCGTCCCAGGTGCCTTTGTCTACACTCCCGCTCTCGGCACCGTCATGACCACCGTCGGAACCCAGACCCTCTCCGTCGCTTTCACCCCCACCGACACCACCGACTACAACTCCAACACCGGCTCGGTCACTCTCACCGTCAACAAGGGTACACCCACCATTAACTGGGCCACTCCCTCCGCCGTCGTCGCCGGAACTCTGCTCAGCGCGACCCAGCTTGACGCCACGGCCAGCGTTCCCGGTGCCTTTGTCTACTCGCCGGTTGTTGGTACGGTTATGTCCACGGTGGGTACCCAGACCCTCAGCACGACCTTTACCCCCACCGACACCGCCGATTACAACACCGCGACCTCCAGCGTCTCGCTCTCCGTCACCGCCGCCGCTGCCCCTCCGCCCTCCTACTCCTGGAGCAACGTCAAAATCATCGCCGGCGGCTACGTCCCGGCAATCTACTTCCATCCCACCCAAAAGGGCCTGATGTATGCCCGCACCGACATGGGAGGCGCCTATCGTTGGGGACCCAGCGACACCCAGTGGGTGCCGCTGCTTGACTGGATCAGCCCCTCCGTCTGGTGGTATGGCGGCGCAGAGGCCATCGGCCTCGATCCCACTGATCCCAACCGCCTCTACATCGCTGTCGGCGAATACGCCAACGAAAACTGGGACAGCAACGGCGCCATGATGGTTTCCGACGATCAGGGAGCCACCTTCACCACCGTGCCTCTCAGCTTCAAAAACGGTTCCAACGACAACGGCCGCAACTCCGGCGAACGCATCGCCGTCGATCCCAACACCCCGGCCACCGTCTACTTCGGAACCCGCATCGCCGGCCTTCAACTCTCCACCAACCATGGCGCAGCCTGGAGCCAGGTCACTGGCCTGCCCGTCACCTCCACGGCCAACGGCAACGGCATCGTCTCCGTCGTGCCCGTCTCGGTCAGCGGCGACACCAAGGCTGTCTACGTCGCCGTCGGCGGCACTGGGGTTGGCACCGACCCCGTCGGCCTCTATGTCTCCACCAATCCCGGCGCCACCACAAGCACCTTCACCGCCGTCACCGGCCAGCCTTCCTTTGCCTCCTCCTCCGATCCCATGGCCCCGCTCCACGCCGTCCTCGGACCCAACGGCAACCTCTACGTCCTCTATGCCGACGGAGCCGGTCCCAACGGCATCAACCTCAGCCAGCTCTGGGAGTTCGCTCCCGGTTCCAACTGGACCTCCGGCACCTGGACCCAGATCACCCTGCCCGCCAACACCGTCTCCGGCTACGCATCCGACGCCGGCTTTGGCGGCATCTCCGTTGATCCCAACCACGTCGGCGTCCTGATCGCCTCCACCATCGACGACTGGTGGCCCGGCGACACCATCTATCGCTCGACGGACAACGGAAAAACCTGGAAGGATGTCGGCTCCCAGGGTGGCACACACGACGCAAGCCTCTCGCCCTGGCTCGCTTTTGGCGGGAGTCAATTCACCAACGTCGGCAGCGGCAATTGGGCCGCCAGCATCCCCATCGACCCCTTCAACTCTGATCACGTGATCTACGGCACCGGCCAAACCGTCTGGACCACCACCAATATGACCAGCGCCGACTCCGGCGGCACCGTCAACTGGACCGTCGGCGCCAACGGCATCGAAGAAAACGCCCTCGGACTGCTGCTCGCTCCGCCCTCCGGCAACACCCTGCTGCTCAGCGGCATGGGCGACATCTACGGCTTCGCCCACACCGATCTCACCAAGTCGCCTGCCCAGGGCATGTACACCAACCCCATGTACTATCCCGATAGCATGGACTTTGAACAGGCCACTCCAACCACCGTGGTCC
>JBEKVL010000746.1:0-3535 GCA_049514055.1 Tepidisphaeraceae bacterium
CGCCGGTGAATCCATCCTGACCTGCGACAGCGGGAACGTGCCAAATTGCGGCTGTTGCGTGAAGATGACGCCGGCAAAGTCCGACTTTTGAAGGAAAGCCACCAGATCGGCCGCGACTTTCGCATCGTGACCCCCGACATAGAACAGCACGGAGCCGCTGGTGCTCACAGGCATCACCTCGCCGGGAGCAAGGTTCCGGTCGGCGTCCGTAACCACCTTGAAACCGGCTTGGTCCAGCAGGTCCGGCATCTCGAGATGCCGGCTGACCGTGGAAAAGCCGTGGTCGGACATCACGAGAATGTCCGTCTTGTCGAGTTCTCCGGCCATCCGCAGGGCCTCGATCATCCGGCCGATGTTGGCGTCCGAACTGCGCAGGGCCGCCCGCCCGACGGCCGTTCCCGGCCCTGAGCCGTGTTGTGCGAAATCCGGCTCGCTCAACCAGAGGACCGTGAAGGCGGGGATTCCATTGCTCCAGAGCCGTTCGGTCAACACCCGCGTGGTCCATTCATCCTGGCGGGCGTTGGCCGCAGCCTTGGGATTGGCCCGCAACGGGAGCGGCCCCATATCCGGCTCGATGCTGTCGAGTAATGCGGCCGGACGGGTGATGCCCTCAAACAAACGCGGCGAGCTGGCGTCGGTCGGCCGATATTTGCGATCCCACAGCAGGGCCACGCCCTTGGTGCCGGCGACCACGGTGTGTCGGCCGGTTCGCTGCAGGAGTTCGGCGATTGTATCGGTCTTGATGTACTGCCCGCCGCTGAGCCGGTCGGCCTGCCACGCAGCCCAGGGGTGTTCAGTGTCGATGGGCTGGAGCAGCTCAATATCCGGGCGGTATTCATGGTTGGCGATGACGCCGCTGGTCCGCGGATAGACCCCGGTGGCCAAGGCGGTTCCGTTGACTTCCGTGGAGGAGATGTACACCGGATGATGATTGGCGAAGAAGACGCCGTCCCTGCCGAGCCGGGTGAGGATCGGCATGTCGGCTTCGGTCACCAGGTCCGGCCGCAAGCCATCGCAGACGATGGCGACCACATGGCGGCCCGGTTCGGCGGCCGTCGCGGCCATGGAAATGGCCGACATGAGGCAGCTTGCCAGAAGATGACGCAACGGGCAGTGATTCGGGACGGGCATGGCGGAACCCTCCGCAGGTTCGTGAAACGAAAGTTCTCCTCAACGAGCGAAGGAATGATGGTGGATTGAAAGCAGCGAAGCGTGAGCATCTGATGAAGAACGCGCTCAGGCCACTCCGCCGGACTATCGGCCGAGTCTCGGCGACCTCATTGAAGGGCAGCGAAATTTCCCCGCGGGAACCAACTACAGGATCATCGCGAAGAGTGCGGCCACGACGCACTGAGCGCATTTCCGGCAGGGTTTTCCTGTGACGCAGGGACACGACCGCCGAATCTGAGCCGTTCCCAGAACCGGGCCGGCCTCAGGTTCGGGTCCGCTGGATCGAGTTCATGGATCTTCCCCTGGCGGGAATGCAGAACAATTCGCCCGTTGGGGAGTACGGCATCCACAATCCAGAACTTGGGCACATAATAGCGATATCCCTCGCCCGCAGCCTCGGGGCGCACGTCCTTTGCTTTTGGAGAAGGGCGAGCGCTACGCCGCTCGCGCCAGTAGATCACGCGCATTCCCGGTTTGTACGTGTGCTGCCGATCCATCGCCGTTCGCGTTCCTTTGACCTGTATTCTACGAACTTCCGCAGAGTTTCGCGCACAATTGTCCCGTCCGCGACAACCTCATCTTCGTGCGATGCGGGCATCTGAACACGAGCCTCGCCCACGCCCGGCGTACGGCCACGGTGCGTAGCCGACATCTGATTGTAACAAGACCCAGCTTTGCACTCCGTTTGGCGCTGGCGGGATTTCGGTATCTTCAAGCACTGGACTTGATATAATCCAACGCCATGAGAGGCATCTTGTCTGAATCGGAGAGGAACGGCATACCCGTCTGGGTTATGTCGGTCGTGGCGGACGGAGGGCATGTGGAAGCGCACCTCCGGACGCTTCAGGGCCAAGAAATGCGCTGCCACTTCGTACGCACTGAGTTCAGGGTCCTTCGGCAAAGGATGGAGCAAGCGCGCTCCTCCAACTGGGCCGATGATCCCGCTTCCATGATTCGGCTTGACCCGAGTAGTGACTGTGGATTCTTCTCGCGACGTCATGACTGCTGACCCGGGCTCTTGAGCCAGGCGACTGCCAAGCTTGAGCGAGCCATGAGGTGGTTTATGCTGATAAAGACTCAGAAGGTAGAGGTATGGGCTGGCGCAATCAAGGACACCCCGGGAGGTCTGGCCCAAGTGCTGGACGCACTGGCGGCGTCGGGGGCAGACTTGGATTGCGTCATCGCGCGTCGCTCGCCCGAGAAACCCGGAGAAGGAGTCTTGTTTGTGACACCCCTCGGTGGCAAGAAGGCTCAGGCAGCGGCCCATACGGCCGGCCTGGTCCCGGCGTCTGACATCGCGACGCTGCGCGTCAGAGGAGAAAACAAGGCGGGTGCATGCGCGAAAGTGACCCGCGCCATCGCCGATGCGAACATCAACCTTCGCGGCGTGTCGGCGGCGGTGCGCGGCGCGAAGTTCGTGATGTATCTGGGTTTTGACAGCCCCGACGATGCGGATCAAGCTGCCAAGGCACTGAAGAAGCTGAAATGACACTATCACCGTTCGCGGAACTGGTGGGAGGGCAGATGGGCGACGCCCTCGGCGACCCGTCGCCAAATAAAGGTATGTATGCTGCCTCTTACCGGTCGATCGGCAACGGCACCGAATCGCCGGCGTCGACTGGGGACGCTTCCATCTCGCCTGTTTTGTTGGTGTAGATGTCGTCGCCGCTGACCCCGCACGCCGGCGTGCTCTTCCACTCGACGTGGTAGTCCGCAAACAACACGTTCTGCCCGCGCCACTCGTGGTTGCGGCTGTTCTTGCCCGCGATGCCGGGGTTCATGTCCGCGGCAAGGACGAACGCCGGGGTGATCTGCATCCGCAGTTGATATGTCACCAGCGCGACGCCGATCTGGTTGAGATTCGCAGCGCAGCGGAGAGTGTTGGCCTGTTCGCGGGCTCTCTCCAGTGCGGGCAACAGGATGGCCAGCAACAAACCAATAATGCCGATGACCACGAGGATCTCAATAAGTGTGATCCGCGTACGATCCGACTCACGGATGGATGGCCGTTTCGCATGATGGAATGATAGCTACGACATTGTGATCCAAGGCAAGGGCCCGGCGGCCTGCTTTCGTCGGCGGCGCAGGAGGATTGCGGCGGCGCCGATTCCGAGCACGTCAAGCGACGCCGGCTCGGGAACGACGGCGATGGCGCTGAGGGTCACGCCGGCCAGAGCGTTGTCACTGGCCAGGTCGACGCCCAGGCAGGGGGTGGTTGCAGTGACCGTCCCGGCGCCGATGTGAACCAGCGTCCCACCGTCGGCCGGGAAGAGGAGGCCAACGAATTCCCGTTGTCGGGTCCGATATCGGTCCCGGTTGTCAAAGCCTTCAAACCCGCGACCGCGTCCACATTGGTGATGACCTC
>JBEKVL010000747.1:0-3530 GCA_049514055.1 Tepidisphaeraceae bacterium
GACGCTGCTCGGCGACGTCATGGCGGACCTCGCGCATGGCGACGTGCTCGCTATGTATCTGGCGCTCTTCGACAGCTCCGGCGCGATCATCGCGGATCCGTGCCTGCTCTGGCAGGGATCGATGGATCAACCGACCATCGAGGTCTCGGGCGATACGGCTACGATTTCCATGGCCTGCGAGAACCGGCTGATCGACATGAACGTCGCCGTCGATCGACGATATACGAACGAGGACCAGCAACTCGACTATCCGGGCGACCTGGGATTCAGCTTCGTCGATCAGATCCAGGAGGTCACCATCTATTGGGGACGCACGCCATGCTCCACGAACAACGTCTGAATCGCTGCGGGGACTGGCAGCAGGCGCTGTATCTGTTCTGCGAGGCGAATGCTGGCCGGCGCTTCGAATGGGGCTCCTGGGACTGCTGCCTCTTTGTGGCCGACGCGATCGATGCAATGGCGGGTGTGGACATCGCGGCCGAGTTCCGCGGGCGCTATGGCACCTATCGCGAAGCACTGAAGCTCACGCAGAGGCTGTGTGGCAACTGGCCGCTCGAGGTCGTGGTCGAGAAGGTCGCCGCGGAGCACGGCATGCGCGAGGTGCCGGTGGCGCTGGCGCAGCGCGGCGACATGCTCCTGGTGGATAACGGACGGCGTCCTGTGCTGGGCATCGTGGCGCTCAATGGGACCGAAATTTTTGTCATAGGAGAGCGGCTGCGGCGAGTTCCGATTGCACTCGCGCGGCGGGCCTGGAGAGTTTGAGTGAGCAAGTTCCAGAGTCTTATCATCGGCGGCCTTGAGATCACGGCCGGTATTCTTATGACGATCGCCGCGGTGCCATTCGGCCCCATGCTGATCGCCATGGGCGCCGGAACGATTATCGGCGGCCTGGGCACGATGCTGTCGCAAGGTCCGCTGACTGGGACCTCCACGACCTGGCGCAATCCCGTCGCGCCCTGGAGCATCTGCTACGGCAAGAACTGCGTCGGCGGCACGCTCATCTATGAGAACTCCTGGGGCGATTCGGACAAGTATTTGGACCTGGTGATCGTTCTGGCTGCGCACCCGATCCTAGGCCTGCAGACACTTCTGTTCGACAAGCAGCAGGTGCAGATCGACACCAGCGCGACCGCGCCTGGCGTGCCGGCGAGCCCGCCCGCCATCGGCACTGGCGGAGTGGGCTCGATCATTATGGGCGGATCGAGCTTCAGTCCGGTTCAGCAGGACGTCGATATTTCCTGGGTCAAGCGCGTCAACGACGTCGTGACGATCTGCCTGGTGGCGGACATTCCTTACCTCCAGCCAGGCGACTTCGTGGTCGTTCACGATGTCAGCGTCGACGAGAGCATCAACGGCAAGTGGCTTGTCCAGCAGATCATTCAGCAGACCTACGATCCGCCGGCGCCGGGCACGTGCGTTTTCACGATTCTCTGTGGCGGCCGTGCGATCGCACAGACGGGCACGGGCGGTCAGGTGAAGACGTGCTGGTCGGACTACAGGCGCAAGGTGTATATCGAAGTGCTTACCGGCGCACAGACGCTCGGCGAGACCTTCCAGGGGATGGCGCATGGGACGCCTTACGATGGCGACACCGGGAATCTGATCTCTCCAGGAGGGACTGGCAATCCGTGGACTGCCGACTGTTCCTGCGTTGGCAAGGCCGTCGTCTTCCTGCGGCTGCACTACAACGACGAGGTCTTCGCGAACGGGCTGCCGCAGATCAGCTTTGTGATCTGGGGCAAGGCCGACATTCTCGACCCACGCACGAGCCAAAGCGGTTACAGCACGAACGCCGCGCTCTGCATCGCCGATTTCCTGATGAACAAGACGTGGGGATTTAAGTTCGTGCTGGGCGTCGACCTGCCTGTCGCGGATCTGATCGCGGCGGCGAATATCTGCGACGAATCGGTCCCGCTCTCTATCGGCGGGACGGAGCCCAGATACTCCTGCAATGGGCATTTCGAACTGACGATGAAGCGCGGCGAGGTTCTGCGCAACCTGCTCACATGCTGCGCTGGACGCATAACTTATGTCGGCGGCCAAATTAAGATCTGGCCCGCTGCCTGGCATGGGCCGTCCTTTCCCGCGCTGTTGGCTCCCGCGACGCCGCCGGCGACGGGAACAAAAACGTGGGCTGTGACGGAAGCGGATCCGCAGGGAATCCAGCCGGACGGATCCTGGAGCCTGATCGATTGGTGGACGGACGACGACGTTTCCGACCTGCAGGTCGGCGACCTGGTGACGATCACCGGCAACTCTTCGGACGCCATGAACCAGGCCGACATGCCGGTTGTGGCCATTTTTGGTGCGAAGTTTCCGAGCGAGAACAAGTACGCGACGATCATCGAGTGCTCGCATTACACCGCGCCTGGCGACCAGCTCGCCCTTTATGGCATGGGCGGGACTGCAACGGCCACCGTAGCACTGACGGAGGAAAGCAGCCCTGTTGTTCCGAGCGCGCCTGAATCCTCAATGCCGCTGCTTGCGGGGTCATTCCGATGGAGGCCCAAGTGTCTCAGCACAGACCTGTTCAACGGTGTGAAGGGAACCTACGTTAGCCAGGCGAACAATTGGATGAGTAGCGACTTCCCGCCCTACGCGCAGGATAACGACCATGGCTACGGCGCGCTGGATGTGCCGTTCGGCGACCTGAACCTGTTGGCCGATGGTGGCGATCGACGCTGGCTCGACATTCAACTCCCCTTCACGCAGAGCTATGCATGCGCGCAGCGTCTCGCCAAGATCGAGTTGCTGCGGCGCCGTCAGCAGGGGACCGGCACATTCGTGATGACAATGGCGGCATTCCAGATGGTGCCTCTGGACGTCATCCAGCTCACAATTGCGTTCCTGGGCTGGGTCAACAAGATGCTTGAGGTCCAGTCGACGCGATTTAAGGTTGTTGAGGACCAGGGCGGTAAGAGCGGCCCGGTGCTGTGCATCGAGGTCGATGTCCAGGAGGTGAGCCCTGAGATATACATCTGGGATCCGCGCGAGGAGCTGACTCCGCAGGGGTTCGTGAATGGGACCGGTGCCGGCGCGAACGTGGGTCCGAGCAATATCAGCGGCTTCGCGACGGAGAGCGACGCGGCGACCGTATGGATCGACGCCTCGGCGATCGCCCACAGCCGTATTCTGGCCTACTGGACGCCCGTGACGGATGGTTTCGTGCTCAACGGCGGCACGATTCAAATGCGCATGATTGACCTGACGAAGACGCCCTACAGCGCGCCTTCCGGCTGGGACGTCGAGACGCAGGGCGAATGGATGCCGCCCGACGCGGACTGGACGCCGCTGCCGAACATTCCGCCGACAGTCAGCTCGACCTACATCACCGGCGTCGTCGACGGCGACGAGTATTGGGTCCAGATCCGGCCCGTGAATGCCGGCGGAGTGCCGGGCCCATGGTCGGAGTCGTTCGTCACTGTCTTCAACATCGCCTCGCAGCTTTTCCTGGTCAACGGTCAGTAGTAAATGCCTTCCCCATCGCTGGTCAACCTGAACGACACGGATCCGGCCGCGCGGACCGACGG
>JBEKVL010000748.1:0-5903 GCA_049514055.1 Tepidisphaeraceae bacterium
CATCCGCCACAAGGGCAAGGAGGCGTTGCTCGTCTGGGGCGGCCAGCATCTCACCGCCCACGACGCGGCCGACGGCAAGGAACTGTGGTCCGTCGGCGACTTCAACCCCAAGTCGCTGCGGAACTGGGTGGCCGTCGGTTCGCCGGTCGTTGCCGGCGACATCGCGGTTGTACCCTATGGCCGGGGCAACCGCCTCGACGGTATCAAACTCGGCGGCGAGGGTGATGTCACCGCGACGCACCGCCTCTGGCTGCGCGAGGACACCGGCTCGTTCGTCACCACACCGGCCGAGTACAAGGGGAAGGTCTATCTGCTGCGCGATCGCGGCGAGGTCGAGTGCATCGACCCGCAGACCGGCAAGAGCGTCTGGTCGGATACGCTGCCCAGGAGCGCCGGCAACTACTACGCCTCGCCGACCGTGGCCGCCGGGAAGTTGTACGCCGCCCGGCAGGATGGCGTGGTGTTCGTGGCCAGCATCGACGGCAAGTTCGAGGTGCTCTCCAAGAACGAGATGGGCGAGCGTATGATCGCCTCGCCCGTGCCGGTGGGCGGGCGGATGCTGCTGCGGGGCGAAGAGCATCTGTTTTGTGTTGGGAAGCAGTAGTTGTCAGTTGCCAGTGGGCGCGCATATGCCACATATCCCGGCCGACCCCGGCATGCACTTCACCCTCGACGGCGTTCTCGGAATGAACTTCCTGACCGCCACCATGGACTACAGCGCCGACGACTTCTTCAGCATCGGCGTGCTCGAGGGCGAAAAGAACGCGAACGGTTGGAGCAGATCATCCAGAATTCACCCAATTCGCCGACCGCGACGGAAGCCAGGACGCTTCTCGATGAACTGTCGCGCCAGCGTCGTCAATTGTTCATCTTCCCGACATGCCACGGCATAAGAGCATCGCCGAGCGCCTGGGCGAACGAACTCCACTCCGGCCCCCGCCGCGGCGAATCATAACCGCTCGAAATATAATTACATCAATAACGTCATTACCTGACAGTGGCTTCAGGTTAACCCATTATATAGTAGTGGGTCAAATGCGACCGACAGTCTCCCGATCGCGCGTTCGCCCTGCCCGTATCCTGTCCCGAAGGGCGCGACGCCCCGGAACTCCGGAATTCGGTCGCAGTGTGTCGTCTTGTCACGATGAATGATGAACGGAGTGTATTGCAATGAGATCATGGTTGTCGGCAGCCCGTGTCTTGTACCGCGCCCTGGCATTTACGAACCCACCCGCGCTCGCGCGTTCACGCGCGCGTCGCCGGAATGCGACATCCCCGAGTTGCACAATCACCGACGCACTTGAGCCGCGCACGCTCTTGTCGGCCTACGCGCCGCTCCAGCAGGTGGCGGTGTTCAACGGCTCCAACGGCGCCTTTCCGGTCTCGAGCCTCATCATGGATTCCGCAGGCGACCTGTTTGGCACCACCTACAGCGGCAACTCCAGTTCCCCTGTGGGCACCATCTTCGAAATCGTCGCCGGCTCCAATACCGTCACCTCACTGGCATCCTTCAACACCACCGACGGCGCCAATCCCTACGGCAACCTGGTCATGGATGCCCACGGCAACCTCTTCGGCACGGCATTCAGCGGCGGCGATGTCGCCGGCGACCCCAACGGCAGTGGGTTCGGCACGATCTTCGAACTGCCCAGTGGTTCCAGCACCATCACGGTGCTTGCCACTTTCGACGGAACCAATGGCGCCAATCCCTACGACGGCCTGGTGATGGACTCCAGCGGCAACCTGTTCGGCGCGACGTTCGGCGGTGGCGATGCCAACGGCGACGGCACCATCTTCGAACTGCCGGCCGGGTCCGGCACCATCACGACTCTGGCGAATTTCAGCGGCGGCGCCGCCGGCGCCAACCCCGTGGGTGGCCTGTACATGGACGCCAACGGCAACCTCTTCGGCACCACGTACAACGGCGGTGATATCGCCGACGATCCCAACGGCTACGGCCTGGGCACGATCTTCGAACTTCCCCACGGTTCCAGCACCATCAGCGTGCTGGCCGCGTTCAACGGAACCAACGGCGCCAAGCCCTACGACAGCCTGATCGCCGACTCGCACGGCAACCTCTTCGGCACCGCCTCCGCGGGTGGCGACACCAATGGCGATGGCACCGTCTTCGAACTGGCCAGCGGCGCCGGCAGCATCACCCGCCTGGCGGCCTTTTCCGGCGGAGCCAACGGCGCCAGCCCCTATGGTGATTTGGTCATGGACGCCAACGGCAACCTCTTCGGCACGACGTATGGGGGTGGAAATGCCAGCGGCCAGGGCACTGTCTTCGAGGTTGCCGCCGGCAGCAATACGATCACGTCCCTGGAAGCCCTGGACGGCACCACCGGCGGCGCCAACGCCTGGGCGGGACTCGNNNCCCCAAAGGACAAGGCTTCGGCGTTATCTTCGAGATTGCGCCCATCGGCCCGCCCGCCAAGCTGGCGTTCGAGCAGCAGCCCACCCTGGTTTCCGCGGGACAGACCATCTCCCCGCCCGTCACGGTCGAGGTCGAGGACGCCGCGGGACATCTGGTCACCACCGACTCCTCCAGCGTGACCCTTGCCATCGCCAGCCCGTCGGGCGCCACGCTCAACGGCACTCTCACGGCCACTGCGGTCAACGGCGTGGCCACCTTTAGCAACCTGTCGCTCCCCGTCGCGGGCGCCTATACACTTCTCGCCACCGACGCGGCGCTGAACTCCGCCACGTCCAGCCAGTTCACCGTCACCAACGCCCTGTTCACCGTGAATGGCAACGGCACAATGATCGCCAACGGCGACACCGCGCCCAGCACCACCGACTTCACCGACTTCGGGTCCGCTGCGCTGAACACGGTCAACGGCCACGTCACCCGCGCGTTCACCATCCAAAGCATCGCCAATACCACGGTGACCCTCACCGGCGACCCGGTGATCTCCGGACCCAATGCGGCCGACTTCACCGTCAGCACGCAGCCTTCATTGTCGATCGCCGGCACGAGCAACACCACCTTCACCATCAGCTTCTCCCCCACGGTCGTGGGAACCGAAACCGCCACCGTCAGCCTCAGCTCCAGCGACAGTTCGCAGAGCCCCTTCACCTTTGAAATCCAGGGGGAGGGCCTGAACATGACCACAGGAAGCGACAACCTCCAGACCGCCACCTTGACCGCAGGCACCGGCAATGGTGCGATGGACGGCCAATCGCTCAACGTACTCTATACCGGCTCGCTGCTGAACGGCACGGTCTTCGACGCCTCCTCCCTCCACGGCAACACGCCGTTCACGCTGACGCTGGGCGCCGGGCAGGTCATCAAGGGTTGGGACGAGGGCCTGGTGGGCATGCAGGTCGGCGAGTCGCGCTTGCTGGTCATACCCTCGGGCCTGGGCTACGGCTCCACCGCCTCCGGCTCCATTCCCGCCAACTCCACCCTGATCTTCCGGGTCCAGTTGCAATCCATCTCCGGCCCGACCATCGGCGTCGCGGGCTCGGGACAGACCATCGCCAGCGGCGACACCACCCTCTCTTCGGCCGATGGCACCAATTTCGGTGATGTGGCCATTGGCTCGTCGGCAACGAGTACATTCAACATCAGCAACCTCGCTTCGGCCGGCACGCTTGATCTGACCGGCACGAGCCCGGTGTCGATCTCCGGTCCCGGAGCCAACCAGTTCACCATCACCCAGCCGACGCTGACCTCCCAGGCCGGCAGCTTCAATGTGACATACACGCCCACGGTCGACGAAATCGCCACCGCCACGATCACCATCGCCAGTAACGACCCAAACTACCCCAATTTCACCTTCAATATCGGCGGAGAGACGCCCACCTCGGCCACGCATCTGGTCTTCACCCAGCAACCGACCAATGTGCCGGTTGGCCAGGCGATCGCCCCGGCAATTACCGTGACACTGGAAGACAGTTCCAACAATCCGGTCACCAGCAGCAATACCAGCGTGACGCTCGCCATTGCTTCCGGCCCGAACGGAGCGGTGTTGAGCGGCACGACCACTATATTGTTGCAGAATGGAGTGGCTACTTTCAGCGACCTTTCCATTGGTTCCGCGGGCATCTACACCCTCGCGGCCACCGGTGCGAGCCTGACCGGCATCACCTCGAGCAGTTTCGTGGTTGGCGACATGCATCTGGCGTTCGTGCAGCAGCCGACCTCCCAACCGACCGGGCAGACCATCACGCCCCCGGTGACGGTCGCCCTGGAGGACGAACTGGGCGACACCGTCACCAACGACGATTCGAGCGTGACGCTGGCCATTCTAACCCCACTTGACGGGGCGACGCTGGGTGGCACGTTGACCGAACCCATACAGAACGGCATCGCCACTTTCAGCGATCTGTCGCTCGGCACGCCGGGAACGTATACCCTTTCGGCCAGCGACGGAAGCCTGGCCGGCGCCACCTCCAACAGCTTCAATATCGCCGTGGTCCACCTGGCCTTCGTCCAACAGCCGGCCGGCACGAGCACCGACCGGACCCTGGCGCCGGTGACGGTCGCACTGGAGGACAGCAACGGAAATGTCGTCACCGACGAAACTTCGAACGTGACGATCTCCATTGCTCCCGGTCCAGGCGCGGCGGTGCTGGGCGGCACCTTGACCAGGGCGACGCAAAACGGTGTTGCCACGTTCAACGATCTGTCGCTCAGCCTGGCGGGAACCTACACCCTCTCGGCCAAAGAGGGGAACCTGGCCGCCGCCACCTCCGACAACTTCCAGATGGTACAGTTCCATCTGGCCTTCGTGCGGCAGCCGGCCGGCACTGTCGCCGGCGCGACCATGTCATCGGTAACGGTCGCACTGGAGAACGCCGCCGGCACCGTTGTTACTGACGACAATTCACCCGTAACGCTCACCGTTGCCTCCGATCCGAACGGAGCAGCGCTGAGCGGCACTGTCACCGCCGAGATGCAGAGCGGCGTTGCCACGTTCAGCGATCTGTCGATCGCCCCCGCGGGAACTTACAAACTCTCGGCTGCGGCCGGACACCTGGCCGGCGTCACTTCGAACGCCTTTGTCATTACGCCGCTCCATCTTGCCTTCGTGCGACAACCGGCCAGCGCCCTGGCCGGCCACACCATCGCGCCCGCGATAACCGTCAAACTGACGGATGGCTCGGGCAATGTCGTCACCGGCGACGATTCGAATGTCTCGCTGGCCATCGCCGCAGGCCCCAAAGGCGCGACTCTGGGTGGAACCCTGACCGTTGCCGCCCAGAACGGCATCGCCACCTTCAGCAATCTGTCGATCACGCGGGCGGGCACGTACACGCTTGTCGCGTCCTGCGGCACCCTGGGCGGCACGACCGGCTCCGTCAGCTTTACCATCAGCCCGCTGGCCGTTTCCAAGCTGGTCTTCAGCACGCTGCCTGCTGGTGTTGCTGCCGGAGGCGCCCTGTCCGAAAAAGTGAATGTGATGGATCAATACGACAACATAGTCGCGAGCAGCAGTGCCACCGTGAAACTGACGCTCTCCTCGGGACCGGCCGGCAAGAAGCCGTTCACTCTACAGGCCAAGGCCGTCCACGGCGTAGCCAGTTTCACCGGGATTCCCGTGCAGACCGCGGCGGGTGTGTACAAGTTCCAGGCCCAAACCGCGGGACTGGCGTCGGTTGTCTCCGGGGCGTTCACTATCAAGGTTGCCGCGGCGGCGAAGCTGGCGTTTGTGCAGCAGCCCACCACAACCGTGGCGGGCCAGCCGATCACCCCGGCCGTGACCGTGGACGTGCTGGATCGATACGGCAACATCATCACGTCAAACAGCTCCAAGGTCACCCTGAGCCTGGGAACACACCCCGCAAGCGCGACGCTCAGCGGAACCCGGACAGTGGCCGCCTCTTCCGGCGCGGCGGCCTTCAGCACCCTGTCACTGAACAAAGCGGGCACCTACACGCTCAAGGCCGCGGACGGA
>JBEKVL010000749.1:0-3521 GCA_049514055.1 Tepidisphaeraceae bacterium
GCCGTCGATGGTCATGTCGTTGTTGGCGTACTTGCCGCCAATGATCTTCCGGAATTCATCCCAGTCGGGATGGGCGGCCAGGTTGTGATGCCAGGAGACGACGCCGATGCCGGTTTTGAGCAGTTCGGCGAATGCCTGTTGTTGCCCGGGGGTGATGGCTTTGACCATGTCGTACATGAGGATGACGTCGTAGTCCTTTTCCAGGCCCGGCTTGAGCAGGCCGGCATCCTTGGGCAGGTCGATCTGCTTGTAGGAAATGCCGGGGAGCTTGTCGAGCATTTCGTAGAAGGGCTTCTGCTCGAAACCGTGGCCGCCGATGGTGACGAGTACGCGGAGTTTCTTCGCCTCCTGCGCGGAGGCGGAGAGGGCCAGCAGAAGAGCCAGAGAGACGGTGGCGAGAATGGATCGATTGGTCATATGGGCCTTAGTGTGACAACAAACAGACAGGAATGTCCGTCCTACGGGTCTCATTCGATGACAGACAGGAATGTCTGTCTTACTGGTATATGAAGTTGATCTTGCACGGCTCCTTACCGCTCGTACTTCAGCCCCTGGGGTTCGGCGCCGTCGGCCGAGCGAATACGGCAGCAGAAGCCCCAGCCGCCGGAGTGGTTGATAACCTTCAGCAGCAGGTCGTTCTCGCCCTGCTTGAGATGTCCCTTCTCGACGTTCTGCCGGGCCTCGACGCCGCGGTCGCCGTTGAAGGAGACGATAACTTTGCCGTTCAACCAGCCCTTGATGGCGTCATCGCTGCCGAATTCCAGGACGACATCCTGTTCGACTGGCGAGATTACCCGCGTCCGCATGTAGGCGCACTGGTTGTCGCCGCCGCCGATGGCGTCGTCGAGCGTGATCTGCCAGGCGCCGATGCCCTTGTCGAGCGGCTTCCATTTGGCGTCCTCGCCGGGTTTCTCAGGGGCGAATGCCATGTCGAAGAGCGCGGGAGCCTCTTTGTCCTTGGCCGTGTATGGGCCGGAAATCTGCCATGTCCGCAGAATGTATCCCTCGTATTTCTGCATTTCACCAAGCACCGCGGCGGCGCTCTGCTTCACGCGTGCATCGGTCGCGGTCGCCAGCACGGATTTGATGGTGGCCGACGCGCGGGCCGGATCGGCGCCGCGCACCTTGTCGGCGATGGCGACGGCCGCCAGCGCCGCCTCGTTCTTGAGCTGGTCGTCCTTCAGATACTTCTCAACGATATCCAGTGCCTTGACGGAGTCGGCCGTGCCGAGCCCGGCCAGCACGAGTCGCTTGTCATCGGGGCTGGCGGCCAGTTCCATGGCCCGGGCGTACATGGCTGTCGGATCCTTCGACAGGCCGGCGAGGCGGACATAACCGCGCAACGCGAGCACGCGATGCGTATTGTTGGCCGACTTACTCGCCAATTGCAGCAGATCCTCGGCCGCCTCTGCACTGGGCCAGTCGGCCAGCGTGCGTGCGGCCGCATCCTGAAGCGCGGGGTCGGAGTCCTTGAGCGTGGTGCGGACGGTAGTCAGTGCCTTGGGCGTACCGGCGCGGGTGAGCAAACGCACGAGGGAGACCTTGGCGGCGGCCGGGGCGTTGTCGTAGGCGACAAGCAATGCAGCGGTTTGCTTCTCAGGATCGCTGACCCGGCGGAAGGTGTCGGCGACAGCGTTCTCGACAGCAGCGCGGTCGTCGGGGGACTTGGGGTTGACGGCGAGATCGATCAGCGAGGGCAACTCGGCTTCGCCGGCGAGGGCGCCGATGGCCTTGATGGCCTCGCGGCGAACGGCCGCGTCTTCGTCACGGGCGGCCTTGAGCAAATCGGCCAGGGCCTTGGTGGTGTTGCGGCCGGCCAGGGCGCGAATGTATTCGACGCGGATCTTGGGCTCGCCGGAAGCGAGGGCGGCCATCAGTGCGGCATCGACATCGGCGCCCGGCAGGCGTACCAGGCTGGCCCGGGCGACCTGCTGCTGTTCGTCCTTGCCGTCGGCGGCCGCCTGCGCCAGGGCGGCGATGGACGAGGCATTGCCCAGCACGCCCAGAGCCTCCAGAGCCGCCACGCGCACTGTGTCATCGCTGCTCTTGGCCAGGGCGGTGATGGCGGGCGCAGCCGCCGCATCGCCGCGGCCGGTCAGAGCACGCACGAGTAGTTCCTGCGCTCCGGGAGGCAGCGAAGGCAGCAGATCGGCGAAGGCCTTGGTGGCGTTGGCGCCCTTGGACATGGGCACGAAGCCGATGGCGCTTCGCTGCATGTCCTTGTCGGCGCCCTTGATGGTCTCGACGACGAGCGCGACACCGTCGGCGCCCGAGGCCGCTACCAGTCCGCGGAGGGCGGCCAGACGCAGATGCTTCGGTGTTTCCGGCCTGTAGAACAGTTTGTAGATCCGAGTGGCCTCGGCGTTCTGCGCGGCGGCGAGGCAGAGGTCGGCCGAGACGATCAGGCCGTTGTCGATGGCTTTGCGGAGCGACTCGGGGGCCTTGGCGCGGGCCGCTTCGAGTTGTTTCACCGCGTCGGCGCCGCCGGTCTTGCCCAGTGCCGCCGCGGCCGCGCCGGCAACGAGAGGGTCTGACGACGACAGGAGTTTGGCTAGTTCCGGCACGGCCGGTGCAAATCGCCGGTCGCCCAGCGAATTGATCATGCCGACTTGCAGCACGCCGGTGGTCTTGGCCGTGGCGCGGAGCATCGCCTCGCAGGCCGCGGGATCGGCGATCCGGGCCAGCGCATACCGCGCCGGGTGAGACAACCTGGCATCCGTGAGCAGGGGCTCCAGCACGGGGACGCACTTGACCGACCCGACATTGACGAGATGGCGGCAGGCGAGGGCCTTGCCGTCGACGGTGGCATCCGATGCCAGCGCGCGCAGCAGGCGGTCCTCGGCCTGCGCCCGCAACTGCGGATCTTTCGCGGCTTCGGGGATCAGATCCTCAAGCCGTTCCGCGCCGTTGGCATTCTGGCCGTACTCGAACTTGACCAGCGCTTTGGTGCTCTCGTCGATGCGGGAGATCAGGTCATTGTCGGCGGCGAAGATCGCCGGCGACACAGCCAGCATGGAAACGAGAATCAGCGAAGTAATCAGGCGATTCATATATGTCACTCCTCTTTCAAAACACACAACTCCGCAGTCAACCGCAGGGTCCGCTGCAGCGGACGCGGTTCGGTGTGCCTGCGGTTCTCCGCGTCCGCTGAAGCGGACCCTACACACTCACACCAACGCCCACGGCTCGCGCTTCGGCCGGTCAAGCCAGCGGGCGGCTTCGGGATCGCCGATGATCTCCTCCTTGACCGGGTCCCACTTGAGCGGCCGCTTCAGCCAGTAGGCGATATTGCCCAGGTGGCAGAGCGTGGCCGTGCGGTGGCCGAGTTCGATGTCGCGGAACGGCCGCTGCCGCGTGCGCACGCAGTAGAGGAAATCGCCGAAGATGCCGCCGCTGCCTTTGTAGTTGGGAATGTAGATGTTGGGCGGGGCATCCTGTTTACCCTTGGGGGCGTTGCGGCGGGGCAGTTCTCCCTCGGTGCCGCGATAGCTCATCATCTCGCCCCAAGCGCCGCCGTGGTA
>JBEKVL010000750.1:0-3513 GCA_049514055.1 Tepidisphaeraceae bacterium
GCCACCTGCAGGTCGGTCAGGGCGCGCAACACCGAACTCACGGCCAGGATGTCCACGGGTTTCCCTGAGCAAACAGCAAGCGAGTGCCACGGGCGATAACCGGGAACCGGGAGGACCAGCGCTCAGGAATTGAGAACGGTGTTCTTACCGGACGCGAGTTACAGGTCGGCTTCCGACTGCCGCCGGATGTTGTTTCCCGGCAACATCCCACGTTGATTCTGGGCAATCCGGAGGTGTGGGGGCAACGCTGAACTGGCCACGTCAAGCTCCCGTCCGGCACGATCCGGGAATACACGCATTGAAGTTCGGCGTTCCCAGAGGGGCCTCAGCGGCGTGAGCGTTCGCATGCATGGCACTCTCACGCGATCCGAGGTCGGCGCTTGCCATCGGCTGACCCAATCGCCGGGTGGATCGCCGGGGCCTCGCCGGTTCTGAGCGAATACCAGCTTGACTTAGGCAAACATCAGTTCTAAACTGACGATTGAAACGTTTGTTTGAAACTGATGTTCGAGGTCTTATGGCTGAGCCGCAATCAAGTGATTTGCCCGAGATACAAACCCGTCTCCTCGAGGCGGCCGGGGAGGTGTTCGCGGAGCAAGGGTTCCAAAGCGCGACCGTGCGGGACATCTGCCAGCGGGCCGGGGCGAATGTCGCAGCGGTCAACTATCACTTCGGCAGCAAGGAAAAGCTCTACGAGGCCGTTCTCCACTACGCCCACAAGCGATCCTTCCAACATGCAACGCGGGAACAGCTTCAGGAAGGCCCACCGGAGGAACGCCTCCGGCTGTTCATCCGCGGACTGCTCAGGGGCATCCTCGATCACGGGGCGCCGGCCTGGCTGCATCAGCTCATGTCCCGCGAAATGATGCAGCCGACGCCGGCGCTGGACATGCTGATCGAACACGAGATCCGGCCACGGTCACAGATGGTGCGGGCCATCATCCGGGAGCTCGTCGGACCAAGTCTGTCCGAGCACGAAGTCTGGCTGTGCTGCTTCAGCATCGTGTCGCAGATGTTTTTCTACCACCACTCGCGACAGGTCATCCAGCGCCTTCATCCGGAGTTGCGGATCGATCTGTCGATGCTCGATCAACTGGCCGACCACGTCTGGCGGTTCTCCCTGAGCGCGCTGCGGACCCGGGCAGTGGAGGCGAAATCATGAACATTGTCGCGTTGAAGATGCTGGTCGGCGACCGCGCCAAGTACATCGGCATTGTCATGGGCCTGACGTTCGCGTCGCTGCTGATCACCCAACAGGCCGGGATATTCTGGGGGTTGATGTGCCGCACCTACGGGTTCATCACGGACCTGGGCCTCCCGGACATCTGGGTGATGGATCCAAAGGTGCAGTTCATAGACGATGCCAAGCCCATGCAGGATACGGAGTTATATCGCGTCCGGGGGACCGAGGGCGTCGAGTGGGCCGTGCCGCTGTACAAGGGGCTGATCAAGGCGCGGCTCGAGGCCGGCAATTTCCAGACGTGCAACGTGCTGGGGCTGGACGATGCGACGCTGGTAGGCGGCCCGCCGGAGATGGTCGTGGGGCGGCTGGACGACCTGCGGAAGGCCGACGCGGTCATCGTGGACGAGGTCGGAGCCAAGGACAAGTTGGCTCACACCGGGCCGGACGGGAAGAAGATCCCCATCGGCATCGGCGATACGGTCGAGCTCAACGACCACCGGGCCATCGTCGTGGGCATCTGCCGCGTCGGCCGGACATTCCAGTCACAGCCGGTGGTGTTCACGACCTACTCGCGGGCAACGACGTTCGCGCCGAAGGAACGCAAGCTGTTGACGTTCGTGCTGGTGAAGGCCAAGGCGGGCGTGGACCAGAAGGTGTTGTGCCAGCGGATCCGAAAGACCACCAGCATGGCCGCGTACACGAAAGAAGAGTTCAAGCAACTCACGTTTGACTACTTCATCAAGTACACGGGCATCCCGGTGAATTTCGGAATCTCGATCGCCCTGGGCTTCATCGTGGGAACGGCCATCGCCGGCCAGACCTTCTACAACTTCGCCCTGGACAACCTGCGGCACTTCGGCGCGCTCAAGGCGATGGGCGCGGGCAACTGGATACTGCTGCGGATGATCGTGCTGCAGGCAATGACGGTGGGCTTCGTGGGCTATGGACTGGGCGTGGGCATCGCCTCGTTCATCGGCGCGATCACGGCCAAGAGCGAACTGTCGTTCAAGCTCCCCTGGTGGCTGCTCATCGCTAGCGCGGGAGCCATCGCCGTCATCTGCGTCTTCTCGTCGATCCTGAGTATACGAAAAGTCATCAAGCTGGAACCGGCGATTGTGTTCAAGAGTTGAAGCAGAGGAAGGGATTGAGGCACGAAGGCACAGAGGCACGAAGTGAAGAAGAGAGATTTACGGTAATGATTCACGCACCACCCAACAGTCCCACCCAGATGCCGCCGCGACAAGACGCGCCGGATTCGGCCACTCCACTTCTTCGTGCCTCCGTGCCTTCGTGCCTCAATGCCTCTTCCATCGCGGTCCATTGCCGAGGCGTGGTCAAGGTCTACGGATCGGGCTCGTCGGCCGTGACCGCCCTGCGCGGCATCGACCTCGACGTGTACCCCGGCGAGTTGATGATGCTCGTCGGCCCGTCCGGCTGCGGCAAGACGACACTCATCTCCGTCATTGCCGGAATTCTCGATCACGACACCGGCGATTGCAGAGTCTTCGGCCACGACCTCATGGCCCTGGGACCGCGTATGCGGACGAGCTATCGCGGCCACAACATCGGCTTTGTGTTCCAGGCGTTCAATCTGTTGCCGACGCTGACGTCGGCCGAAAACGTGGCCATCCCCCTGCTCATCAACGGCGTGCCGCGCCGCAAAGCACTGGCCCGGGCCGAGGAAATGCTGGAACTGGTGTCGCTGTCGGACAAGATCCACAGGCTGCCGGCCGATCTGTCCGGCGGCCAGCAGCAGCGCGTGGCCATCGCCCGCTCGCTGGTCCATGACCCGAAACTGGTGGTCTGCGACGAGCCGACCAGCGCCCTCGACCACGAGACCGGCCACAAAGTCATGGAACTGATGCGTAAGCTGGCCGTGCGCGAGGATCGGGCACTGATCATCGTGACGCACGACAGCCGCATCTTCGAGTTCGCCGACCGCATCGCACGGATGGACGATGGGACGGTGGAGCAGGTTCTGGAGAAGGAAGAGATATTGAGGAAAAAATGACGAAACCCGAAACTCGAATGACGAATCAAATCCGAAATCCGAGTGGCCAACACGCGGCGGGTTGTTCCTGCGTTTGCTTGTTTGGTCATTCGGTATTGCTGCTTCATTCGGATTTCGAATCTCGGGCTTTGGATTTTTGCCGGTATTCCGGCAGGAGCGTTTATGTTCCGTAAATACATGCTGCCGCTGCTCGCCCTGGCGGGCATTATCTTTGCCATCTGGACCGTGGTCCAGGGGAGCAAGCCGCCACTGATGGCGATGCCGATAACCCAGCCGGCCAAGGCGCCGTTCACGTCGTATGTGGCCGGGGCGGCCATTG
>JBEKVL010000751.1:0-3507 GCA_049514055.1 Tepidisphaeraceae bacterium
GGCCGACGCGAGCTTCGTCAATTCGGGGTCGCTCCATCCGCTGAACTTGCTGCAAGTCGTGGCGCCCTACTTGTTCATCGATCGCGTCGTCGGCGCAAATACGCACGAACTCGGCCTCTACCTGGGTGCGGTTCCGCTGATGCTCATCGTCTGGCTCTTGATCGACCGCAAGCGGCTGAGGCCGTACAAATCGGTTGCCTGGGCCGCGGCCGGCTGCGGACTCGCGAGCCTGGTCTTGGCTTTCGGCCAATATGGCGGCATCTATCGATTGCAGAGCCTCTTGCCGCTGGTCGGCAACTTTCGTTTTCCCTGCCGCTACCTGGCGCTCGTCCAACTATCTGCCGTGGTGCTGGCGGCCATCGGCTTTGTACTGCTTACGCGTCGCCAGGAGCGGGGACTGTTCCAATCGTCGTGCCGCGATAACAGGACTGTCCCCGTGCCAACGCCCTGGCTCGACTTGATCCCTTTGGCCCTGGTCGTGGGCGTGAGTTGCCTGATTGCGTTTGCCGCGTTTCTGCGCAAGGATCAACTGCCCGTCGCCGGAATCGCCGAAGTGCTGGCTGCTCCCGCCTTGATGGCCGGGGCTGCTGTCCTGGTCGCGATGGCAGCCCGGGGTGTCCGGGCGGCCGTGCCGGCCCTGATTCTGTTCGCGGCCGCGGACCTGGGATTCTACGGACTGAGTTACAGCGTCTATGCGAATACCGGGACCATCGACGATTGCGTAGCTGAGGCTCCCGTCCCGCCGGTTTACAACGAGCGACGCATTCTCTACGACTTGCTTCGCTTCGATGAACCGGGCCAACGGACGGGCAACCAGGCCACGATCGCCGGCTGGCGGCTGGTCGACGGCTACGCCGGCCTGGCACCCCGGCGGCAACTGGATTACCATCGCCTGGCCGCCTTGCAGGCCGCCGGAGTTGGTTGGGTCCGCCGTGGTCCGACCACCGAGGACATCCCTGGGCTTCTGCCCTGGAACCCGGAGTGGTTTCAGGTGCCGTCGCCGGCAAGTCGCATGCGGCTCGTCACCCGGGCCCAAACGAGCGACGACCCGGCCGCCGACATTGCCCGCGTGCCGCTGGAATCGGTCGCGCTGGTGGAGCAATCGCTGGAACTGCCAGGTGGGCCGCCGGGCCGGGCTTCGCTATTGGTCGATAGTCCCGGTTCGATTTGGATCGAGGTCGACTGCAATATCCCGCAGCTCTTGCTGGTCTCGGAGAGCTACCACGCCGGTTGGGAGGCGACCGTGGACGGCCGCAAACGGCCCGTGCTCCGGGTCAACGGCGATTTCTTCGGTTGCCAGGTCGAGCGCGGCAACCGTCTGGTGCATTTCGCGTTCCACCCGCGCGGCCTGCACGACGGGATCATCGTCACCACGGCCGGGCTCGGAATTCTACTGTTGTGGCTGGGCATCGGGTTGGCATGGCCGAGCGCCAGAGGTCGGCGACCGAGGCGGGAAAGCGTGCCACGCCGAAGCAGAATAGCGGAGCAATCAGTGCCCCCCAGTACTGATTAAAATCCTGGCCGGCAATGGCGAAGGCCACGACGTAGAGGCTTGCGGCCAACCCGACCCGCTGGCCGAGCGGCGTGTTCCAACCGGCCAACCCGACCATCGCCGCAGCGAAGTAAACGGCCGTCACCCAATGCGGCAAGAGCAGCAAGTAGGCGTTCATCTGGGCTACGGCCAACACGAACGCCGCACCGCCGAACTGGACCCAGCCCTCGCGATGGGCAATCGCGTCGGGCGGCGTCAGCGCGGCCACCTGCTGCCAATGCCAGGCGTAAAACGCGCCCCAGGCGGCCAAACCCATGAGCCACGCGACCAACTCACGGCGACGGCCGTGCCACCATGCCATGGCCGCCATCAATACGCAGTACGGCAGGGCCAACTCGCGAACCACCAGCGCCGCGAGCCCGAACCCCACCGCCCAGCCGGTCCGATTCAGCCCATAGGCCCCGAGCGAAAGGGCAATCAGCACGCCTGCCCAAAGTACCGGCACGACAAACAGATCGCCCAGAAAACATGGCAAGAGCGGGCCGGTCAGCAGTACCGCGCAACCCATCGCTCGAATCGTGGAACCGCATTGCTCATTGGCCAACGCGGTGAAACAAAGGAGCATGGTGCCCGCTGCCAAGAGTCCGAGCAGCACCTGGCCCCAGACCGGTTCCGGCATCTTCCCGATCAGCCACATCGGCAACGGCGTGCGCCAATTGAAGACGCTGCGGGTTGGATATCCCCGGGCGACCAGCTCAGCGGCGGCCGCCTGGTAGTAGCCCTCGCCGGCGTGGATCCGATCGACCTCGGCCCGATAAAGCTCGATGTCATTGGTCGGCGGCCGCTTGCCCACCTGGCTCTTCGAGAGGCCCGACGAGGCGATCCCCACGAAGATCCCCGTGAGCAGCCCAATCATTGCCATCACGGCGCGGGCTTGCCAAACGGTTAGGCGAGCATATCCGGTGGCATGGCGGGTGGAGAACATCGCGGGGGCGCTCAAGCAGAACAAGACGGCTCAACGACCAATCAACTCTACCACAGGCAACGATTGGGAATGGACGCGATCGCTGGAACCGCTGCGCGGACCGCAACCTGTTGCCTCAACAGGCTTTAGCTGTCCAGAAGGCTAGCCGTTGCCGATGTGCAGGGAGGCCGATAATAGCGTTCAGGTGTGCCACTGCTTGGAACAAGCAGTGCTGTTGATGGCGTCAACCACTGCTTCTGCGAAGCAGTGGCACACGCGCCGATAGGCCGTTCGGCCTCCGGTCTGGCTTACCGCCGGGCGGACCACTGCTCCGGATCCTCGGGAAACAGGCTGGCGTACTTGACGCCCTGCCGCGGCTCGGCCATCCAGGGACCGACCGCGTCGCGCCACCGCGCGTAATGGGCCGTCTTCCTGTGGGCCTCGATGCCTGCCTCGTCGCGATAGACCTCGTAGAGCATGAAGCGGTTCGGGTCCTCGGCGAGCTGGAGAACGTCGAACCGCAGGTTGCCTGGCTCTTGGATCGTTCCCCGGGCGTTTTCCAGCGAGACTTGCAGGAACGCTTCGCGATGTTCCGGCTTGACGTGGACATGGACGCAGACGACGTACATCAGATCCTCCCTTGAGCAAGGACAAAGGCATTTTCCAGTATGATAACAGCTTGCGCCCGGCCGGACATCGTCACCCCCCGATGGGTTGCCGTGACATCTTCGCAGCGGCGTGTTAGAATAGCAGCCAGTGATTGCCTCTTGGATCAGGGTCGTGTGAGGAATAGCCGATGGCCACTACATTGCCATCCACCCATCCGCTCGATTGGACGGCAGCCGACATGCAGGCGGATCTCGGTGGCATTCCGCTTTCACGAATCCGCATGGTTCCCCCGCCGGGCATGGCGACGGAAAAGGACGTCTTGGAGGTGCGCGCGCGAACCCGCCGGATCTGTGAACTCGTTGACGGCGTACTGGTGGAGAAAGCGATGGGTTATTATGAATCCCTGGTGGCGGTTGCCCTCATCCACCTCCTCAAGACCTTC
>JBEKVL010000752.1:0-3505 GCA_049514055.1 Tepidisphaeraceae bacterium
TCCCGGCCAGCGCCCGCGTCATCTCCTACGACCTGGACGGCAACGAACTCTGGAGTCTCAAGGGCATGTCCAGCATCACCATCGCCACGCCCTACAGCCAGAACGGCCTGCTCTACCTCTCCTCCGGCTACGTCGGCGACAAGCTCCGTCCCCTTTACGCCATCCGCCCCGGCGCCTCCGGCGACATCAGCCTCAAGGCCGGGCAGGACCACAACGACTTCATCGCCTGGTCCAATCCCACCATCGCCACCTACAATCCAACTACGCTGGTCTACGACAAGTACCTTTACGTCCTGCACGATCGCGGCTTCCTCGTCTGCTACGACGCCCTCACTGGCCGCGAGGTGTATCCGAAGCAGCGCCTCGAAATCGGCGGCCGCGGCGGCTTCACCGCCTCCCCCTGGGCCTGTGGCGGCAAGGTCTACTGCCTCAGCGAATCCGGCCTGACCACCGTCATCGCCGCCGGTCCCGAGTTCAAAGTCCTCGCCAGCAACGCCCTCGACGATACCTGCATGTCCACTCCCGCCATCACCCCCGACAGCTTCATCATCCGCACCGCCGGGAAACTGTATCGCATCAAGAACGGCGCGGCGGGGAATTGACGAGGCCGCCACCCGTCAGGGCGCGGGCAGCGGCGATGTCGGCTCCCGCTGCCCGTCATGCAGGACTATGAAGACGGGGTCTCGCAGGTTGTTGAACAATTCAAGCGACAGCGCGCGATGGTGGCCTTCGTCCCGGATCGCCACTCCGGCAATGGTCCGCAGATTGCGTGCCAGCAGCGTATCGGCCGGCCACGCCTTCCGGGCCTCCAGGAAATCGCTCTGCGCGCCCGCCGTGTCCTTCCCCGCGAACCGGACGCACGCGAGATAGTGACGCAGCAGCGGCGATGCCCGGCCGACGCGCCGCTGTGTATCTTCGAGTACGCGCTGGGCATCGGCCAGCCGCCAGCAGGCAAGGTACGCGTCGGCCAGTTCCAGCGCGCAGGCACGCATGTCGCCGTGCCGGCCAAAGATGGCTTCCCGCTCCGCCAGCGTATATGGCGCATACGCCAGCTCGGTCTCCAGCGTCGGATAGAGCGAGGCGTCTATCCCGAGCCGGGCGGCGGATTCCACGATGTTGCGCACGTAAAACTCGCCCGTGTCATCAAAGAACTGCTTGATGGTAAACTCCCCGCGTTCTTCGGCGTTGGCGAACTCCTCCGTGCCGGGGTACACATTCAGCGCCGTGACGAAGAGGTGCGTCGGCCTGGCGCGTATGACCAGCTCGCCCGTCGTCCGCAATCCCGCCGCGGTTTCTCCGCGGCAGCCGACCATCAGGTAGAACCGGACGTCCAGCCCAAGTTCCCTCGCCTCGGCCGTCACCATCGCCGCCTTGTCCGGGTCCAGTGTCTTCCGCAGCCCGGCCAGCACCGCCGGCGCCGCCGACTCGATTCCCAGGCTCACCTTCATGCACCCCGCGCGCCGCATCGCGGCCAGCAATTCGGCGTTCAGGCAGTCCACACGCGTGTCGCACGCCCAGCGGAACTCCAGCCCGCGCGAGGCAATCTCCTGGCAAATCGCAATCGCCCGGCCGCGGTTGGCGGTGAATGTGTCGTCCTTGACGCACAGGAAACGGTGGCCGCGGCGGAGCACCAGTTCTTCCAGTTCCTCCAGCACATCCTCCACCGGGCGGAAGCGGATCCGCGAGCCCCAGTACGTCGGCGACGAGCAGAAGGTGCATTGCCCCGGGCAGCCCCGCGAGGTTATGACGTATTCGTAGTCGAAATAGCGCCACGGTTTGCCGATGCGATCCAGTTCACGTATCCGTTCCCGCGCTGGCCCGAGGGTGGGCACGCCGGCTTCCCGGTATGCCGTCCCGGCAATTCCCGTGTACGGCCGGCCCTGGCGCAGCGCCTCCACCAGTTCCTCGACCGTGGCTTCGCCTTCACCGATGACGACGCTGTCGAACGCCACGTAATGCTCCAGCCACTGCCGCGGCATTGCCGACACATGCGGGCCGCCGATCGTCAGGTGGACCTTGGGAAAGACCGATCGGATGGCCGCTCCCAGGGACGCGGCGATGTGCCGCTGGAACGTGTAGCAGGACAGCCCGATCAGGTCGGCCGGCCGGCGTCGCACGGTTTCCGCGGCCTGCGCGCAGGTCATGGCCGCCAGATTGAGCACGCTGGCGTCGATCCCGCGATCCCTCAGCCGGGCCGCGATGGTGAGCAATCCATGCGGCACAAAGAGCCGATCCGGGCTGCCCCGGCCGGGACCATCCGTCCCGGAGATCGGAGGATAGATGAGTTGCACGCCGAATCCCATCGGGAGGGAAGTATACCATTTGACGATGCACGTTGTGTTCGTGTATTTGCAACTAATCATCCCCAGACCCGACTCGTGGCCGGCAACGCCAACGAGGCGGTTACAATGATGATCCGCCGCGCCGAGGCGGCCAGGAAAGAGCGGTCCAAGTGATCGCGGTTTTGCCCGGGAGGCAGGTCATGTCCAAATGCAACAGAGTCTGTGCGGCCCTTGTGCGGCGAGTCATACTTGCGGTGCTGGCATCGAGCCTGACGCTCATCGGCGTGTGCCGGGCGGCGCTGGCGGCCGATGCGCCGGTGAATCTCATCGCCAACGGCGACTTCTACGCCGCGACCGGCGACAAACCACGGCAGTGGGAAACCTCCGGCGACACCAGAGCCGTGACGCAGACCCTGCGCGTCGTCCGCGACGCGGCCGGGAAATCGAGCGCGGAACTCGCCTGCACGCGCTGCGACGCGGGGTCGCCGTCGGCTCATGCGATGCTGGCCCAGGTCGGCGTGTTGCGGCTCGTCAAGGGCCAGACGTACGAGTTCTCCTGCCGGCTGCGAAGCGAAGGCATCGCCGGCGGCACCGTGTCCGTCGCCATCAGCGACACCAAGGTCTGGGCCAACTGCGGGCTTGAGGGCCAGTCGCCGGTCGGATCCGAGTGGCGCACGTTCCGGCGTGTCTTCCGCGCCTCGCGCGATGTCGGGCCGGCCAACCGGCTGCAGATCTGGTTCACCGAACCGGGCACGCTCTGGGTCGGCGATGTGCGGCTGGTCGAATCGCGCACGGAAGATGTGGAACTCACCGAGGTTGTCCCGCCGACGCACGCGACCAACCTGCTGCCCAACGGCTCGTTCGAGGTCGGCCCGGCCGGCTGGACATCCATGGGCACGGGCGTCGGCTGGGGCGATCTGCACCGGCTGCATGGCACGATCGAAACCACCGGCGGCCAGCATGGTCGGAATTTTCTGCGGATTCCGCTGGGCGGCGGGCAAACGCCGGTATTGTCGTTCGACTATTACGAGCCCGTGGTGAAGAAGGAGCTACGCCCGCTGGCCGCCAGCAGGGGATGGATTCGCGTCGCGAAGGGCGAGGCCTGCACGCTGTCATGTTTCATGCGGGCCGACAAAGACGCGACTCCCGCGCTGCTCGGCGCCCGGGCCAAAGACCCGGCCGGCGGGTCGCGGGATCACAACATGTCGGTGAAACTCACGACC
>JBEKVL010000753.1:0-3494 GCA_049514055.1 Tepidisphaeraceae bacterium
CTTTTCATCGACATGTCCGCCAGCCTGCGTACGCTGGCCCAGTGCCAGTCGCCAACGGCCGACGCCTCGGCCGCAGACGACGGATCGAAAGCCCGCGCGTTGGATGAGGACAGCGCGGAACTGTCGCTGATCCGCGGGCACTGACATCGCCGCCCGCCCCGCACATGGGCGGAAAATACAACTGATGAAGTTCACTCCTGGGCCTTCGCCGGCGAAGGGCTCTGCTTGCCGCTCATGGCCTCGATGCGGAGGCGGAGGACCGTCACGCCGCCCAAGGCCTTGTTCTTCAGCATCTTCTGCTTCAGGAGTTCCGGCTCGGGTTCACAACGGTCGATCATCAGGTCCAGCACCCGCCGCTTGTCCCCGGCATCCGTGATCCGCTCGACGCGCCCCTGGAACATGACGCAACGGTACGCGTGGGAACATACGCCGGGAATGTAGCCGCGATCTTCAACAATCTGGCCCCAGATCCGCGGATTGGCCGAAAGGAACTCCAGTTTCCTGCCTTCGTTGGCGCAATGCACATAGAAACACTTCTCGGCTTCCACGAAGAGGTAGTCCATGGTGACGAGGTATGGCTCGTCGCCCCGGCACATGGCAACGGTCAGCACCCACTGGCTGCGAAGCAGGTCCAGTTGCTCGCCGGCCGGCATCTCCTTTGTCAGCCGGCGGGGATGGTAGGAAGGTGTGTCTTGCATCGGCAGATTCCGCTGCGATCACTTCTTCTTGCCAGCCAGAGCCTTTTCAATCGTCGGCGCCAGTTTATCGCCACGGATATCGGTGTCGGCAATAATGACACCTGTGTCGCCATCGACAAGCAGCATGTGCGGAATGGCGTGTATACCGTAGGTCCTGGCCACCTCGGCCTGCCAGAACTTGCCGTCGTAAACCTGCTGCCAGGGCATCTTCTTCTGTCTGGTGAAATCCGCGAGTTTCTGCTCAGCGCCCTCACGGTCCAGGCTGATGCCGAGGATCTCCAGGCCTTCCGGGTGGTACTTCTCATAGGCATTGACCACGTTCGGCAACTCCGCAATGCACGGCCCGCACCAGGTCGCCCAGAAGTCGAGCAGGACAACCTTGCCTTTATAGTCCTCGGGGAACTTCACGGGCTTCCCACCCAACAGTCTGGCGGTGAACGCCGGAGCCTTCTGGCCGGGGCTGAGGTCCGGACCAGCCGGCCGCGAGGCCGCCACCGGCTTGGTCGATTCGACGATCTTGAATGAACCTTCGGGCGTAATATTGGCCAGCGCCCACCACTTGCCGTCGAACTCGAACGGGCGCGTGACGGGGAACGACTCGCCACGACCGGGTTTGCCGTCGCCATTGAGGTCGAGCCAGATGAGCGGCGTCTGCACCGCCGGGCCCGAAACGCTGAAGTCGCCCGTGCAGCCCGAGTCCTCGAGCACGGCGGAAACGGTCTTGCCTGCGACCTTGACTTCGCCGGCAAGGCCGTAGTCGCTGTAGAAGAAAACCGTCTTGTTCATGGGCCGGCCGTTGGGGGCCTTGCCTTCCACGCGATAGAACTTGAGATGCCCGTTCTTCGGGCCCGATGCGAAAGGAATCTGAATTGTCGCATCGCTGTTGTAATTGACCCTCTCACCCCCTTCGGGCAGCGGGAACCGCTTCTCGGTCCAGGCGTGGGGTTCCTCCTCCGTAAGATCGCCGTTGTGGTGGCCGTCCACAAACAGCTTCGCCGGCTTGCCGTCGACCTCGTCGACGATCACCAGATAGGTCGCGGCCCCGACCTTGAACGAGCCGTACTGGGGTGCGGCGAGGTCAACCGGCGCCTTCTTCAGGCCCTCGGGAGCTTTCGGCGAAAGTGCGATGGCATGGGGCCGATAGCCGGTGCCTTTTGCGTGAATGTCGCACTCCTGCCATTTGAGTGTGAACTGTTCCTGGCCGGCGACGGACAGGGCAACGACGAGAGCCGCCACGCAGGTCATCGCGGCGCGGCGAAGGAAAGTGGATGTCATGGTCATACTCCGGTGAAAGCACGGTGAACTGTTTCGGAAAGGCAACGTGTCACGGAAGAAGAAACACCTTGTTCGCCGGCGTCCAGAAACCCGGCCGGCATCGGGTGCTTCAGGCGCTCGGTGCGAATAGAGGCCACACCCGGGGCGCCAAGCAGATCGGGATCTCCGCGACTGTCATAGGCCACCTCACCCACAGCCATGGTACACCCGCCGGATGCGAAAAAGAAGACGCGGGACGCAAAGCCCGTGTCTTCGTCTCCGATGATCTGTCGAACAGACTACCGCACGCCCATGATGATCTCCATCGTGAGCTGGTCGAGCTTCTCGTACGGCAGCGGCGCGGCGGCCAGTTGCGTGCGCGAGAGCGGGGCGGCCAGCAGTTTCTGAGCGGCGTCCCTGCTGAACTTCTTGGTCAGCTTCTCCAGCGCGGCGTCCTTCACGTTGATCTGCTTGATCAGGCCCTGAATCTCGGCGTCGTTGTTCCAACGGGCGGCCTTCTCCTTGAGGATCATATAGGTCCGCATGCAACCCCGGGCGAACTCCTTCACGTCGTCGTAGTTGCTCTGCCGATACGCATGCGCATCAAAATGTCTCGGCCCGTTGTACTTGTAGTCCTCGAGAAGCTTGACGAGGAAGAACGCGTGCTTGGGGTTGGCCGAGCCGAACCGGAAGTCCTGATCGTAGCGGCCGAATTCCTGGTCGTTGAGGTCGATATGGAAAAGCTTGCCGGCCTCGATGGCGGCGGCCACCTGATGCACGAAATTCAGCCCGGCCATGTGCTCGTGGGCCACTTCGGGGTTCACGCCGCACATCTCGGGATGGTCGAGCGTTTCGATGAACGCCAGATACGAGCCGGTGACGGCGAAGTACATGTGGCCGCGGGGCTCGTTGGGTTTGGCCTCGAAGACGAACTTGTAGCCGTAGCCCTGCTCGATGCTGTACTCGCAAAGGAAGTTGATGGCCTCGCGGAAACGCTTGACGGCGTCAACGGGGTTCTTGGTGGCGTCGGATTCGACGCCTTCGCGGCCGCCCCAGAAATCGTAGACCTTCGCGCCCAACTCGGCGCCGATGTCCATCGAGCGCATGGTCTTCTGGATGGCGTAGGCGCGGACCTGGGCGTTGTTGCTCGTGAAGGCGCCGTCCTTAAAGACGGGGTCGGTGAACAGGTTGGTCGTCGCCATTCCGCAGACCAGCCCGTTGTCCTTCATCCCCTGCTTGAACTCCTTCATGATCTCCGCCTTCTCCTTCTCGGAGGCGTCGATCGGGAAGGCGTCGTTGTCGTGCAGGTTCACACCCCAGGCCCCGACTTCGCCGAGCAGGCCCAGGATTTTTGTCAGCGGGAGCTTGTCGCGGGTCGGTTCGCCGAACGGATCGCGGCCGGGATTGCCGACCGTCCACAGGCCAAACGAGAACTTCATCTTCGGATCGGGATCATAGTTGCCCATAGTGTGTTCCTCGAGTTGTTGGAATCAGAAGCAGAAAAGCCCATCAATTCCCGGCCGACATGGCCGCAAAAGCGGG
>JBEKVL010000754.1:0-3493 GCA_049514055.1 Tepidisphaeraceae bacterium
ATGATCTCTTCCTTCTGGACATACCTGGCCGTACGCAGCAGGTTCCAGCTCAAAGCAGGAAGGCCATCGGCTGCGTCCTTGAGCAGGCTGCCGATCCGCTCGACATCTTCCGGCTGGTGTAGCGTGGCCAGCGCCTCGGTCGCCACGCAGCGCATGGCCGGGTCTTTGTCCGCCAGCAGCCTGCGTAGTTCCGCGGCATCCGCTGGCGTGGGCCATCGGTGCGATCAGGGCACCTGCGGCCCCGACCAGACCGAACATCCCGGCCATCTGGCTGCCATAGTGGTGCGGTGGCGTCGAAAGAAAGAAGACCAGCGTGGTCCAGAACGCACTGAAGGCTCCGAAGATGCCGCCGCCGATGATCGCCGCCTCCCGCAGTTCCGGCTGGGTTCGCACCAGCGTCCACAGGGAACGCATCAGCGTCACGTAGCTGTGATCGGTCGCGGGCGTGTCCTTGGGCAGGCGGATCGCCAGGACAAACGCCAGCACGATCATCATGCCGCTGGCCAGCCAGAACATCGTCCGCCAGTGGCAGGAATACCAACATGCCAGCGGCGTAGCCAACTTGAGTGAGTGTGGCGACCAGGCCCACCTGCTGGGACGTGGCATGGAAACTTCGGGAGATCTCGACCAGGAGCGGCTGGTGGTAATAGAGGTTGGCCACGGCCACGCCGCAAGCGAGAGCCATGATCCAGATCAGTGGGGGGCGATGGTGGAATATGCTCACGGGCCGTGCTTTCAGATCATGTCGCCGTTGGCTCGAATGCCCGCGTCACTTCTCCGGCGGCAGGAAGAAGTCCAGGCGGTCGAGGCCCTTGGCGTCCTTCACCTGGCCGATGGCCTTCTCATAGGCCGGGTCATGCCAGACGCGGGCGGCCTGGCGGAGAAGCGGGACGATGCCCGAGTAGTTGGCAGCCTTGATCTGCTTGAGGTTCCAGTCCTTCTGGCCGGTGGCGTAGGGGATCATGTAGTCCAGCGCGCCGCGCAGGCTGCGGCCGTCGGGGGTCTGGTGGTTCCACAGGTCCACGCCGGAGTTGCGGGCAATGCGGGCCAGTTTGAAGAACGCTTCGAGGTTGAAGATGCTGTAGGTGACCGAGAGAGTGCGGCCCAGTTCGCGCGGCATCGAGCCGTCGGGTTCGATCTGCCTGGCGATGCGGCGCGTCTTGGCGGCCTCGACGATCTGCCGGGCGGCCTGGTCGTCGCCGATGTATTGGGCGATGGCAGCGGCCTGCACGTCGTACCACACCGCGTGGTTGTTGGTGGTGTCGGCTTCCCGCTTTCCGTTCTTGCTCGTGGTGAGCCAGGTGTAATAGTCGCCGAACCATTTCTTGAGCTTCGCGTCGTCGGCGGCGGTCCAGACGGCAAAGCCGCGCAGGAGCAACGCGGCGTCGGTGACGTCGGTGAGCCCGCGCGAGTCGATGATGCCCGTGGCGCTGCCCTCGTTTTTGCCGGGCTGCATCTGGGCGTGTTCGAGGTTGGGGTTCATACGCGTGGCCGGGTCGAGGAACCAGGCGCGGATCTGCTCGGCGGCGCGGGCGGCGTACTTTTCGTCGCCGGAGAGGTAGGCGGCCAGGGCCAGAGTGCGGACGTTGGCACACATCTTCATCAGGCGGGGCTCGTCGTATTCGTCCTTCAGCGGGTTCTTCTCGCCGTCCTTGTTGATCCAGGGCAGGCCGTTGGGGGTGTCGGGATTGGGCCAGTAGTAGGTGCCGAGGCTGACGTAGTCGTGGGGGTCGCCGCCGGGCGCGACGTGCTTCTTGTCCTGGGTGATGGTGACAATGGCCGCGCGCAGGGCCTTGTCGGCGTCGGCGCGGACGCGCTTGACGTCGCTGGCGATCACAGCGTCCCCGGCGGCGATCTGGTTTTTGCGCAGGAGGAGGACGTCGCCGTCGTAGTTGCTGGTGGGTGGCGCTTCTCCCGCCATGGCGGTGAGAGCGACGAGCAGCGGCGAGATGAAGAACAGTCTGTGCATGCGTGTGTCCGAAGGTTGGAGGCCTGTGGGGCAGAGTTTTGCACAACCTGGCATGAAGTGCAACGGGGCAGGCTCGCAGCGCTGACGCCCAACATCAGGCCGGGTAATCAAGCGAGATGCCGCTCAATGCCTTGGTGCGGTCCTTCAAGGCCAGCAGGATGCTGGTCAAGGGAACGGCAAGGAAAACGAGAAGAAACAGGACGATGCCCCATTCCCTCATCGGGTGGTGAGAAAACGCCTCCCACCAAATCGGCCCGGAGAATACGAACGCCATCGGAATAGCGGGGCAAAGGAGGAGGCAAGGTATCGGGGATCGACGGATCAGGGAGGAACTCAGCCCCGGCACGATGAGGGTCAGAAGCACGATGACGAAGCGGGAATTGCAAGCGAAAGCCTGTGCCGCTGGCTCCGGTGTGGCGTAGTTCAGAATGGGCGGTTCATCTGGCATGGTGTCATCAGTCGCTCAACCCGGAATTCGTGGTGAGCCGGGTGTGCTGGGTTACTCCAGGGCCGCTCCCCGAAGCCAATTCCTCACCGCCGGGTACGCTGTCGCCGGAAAGTCATGTTTGCCGACATCCTCGACAATGATGGTGGCACTGGCCCCGGCGGCCTTCGCGGCGTCGCATATCTGCTGTGCTCGGGGCTGCGACTTGGCATTACTCGACACCATCAGAAACGGCTTGCCCTTGAGCAGGTCGTAGTGCTGGAGTTTGCCGCCGCCTTCCACAAAGACAAATGCCGCGAAACGCCGGGCGATTTCACCATCGGACTCATCGAGCAGTGCCGCCGTGGCGTGAGCGCCATTGGAGAAACCGCCCAGGATTCGATGCCCCGGATCAATATTCGGTACCAACTCGTCCAGCTTCACCAGCATGGCCTTGAAGAACGGCCACATATACTTGCCGTCTTCGGCGCGCATGACGAATCCGCCGCCGGGAGCTTTGGGATCGGTGACCTTGAACAACGGCATGTTGACACAGACGAAGTCCTTTTCTTCGGAAAGCGCGCGGGCGACGCCAGGGTTGCCGCCGACACCGCCATCCCCGCCATTCAGAAAGACCAGGAGGGGAAACTTCCTGCCCGGATCGTGATTCCTGGGCAGGAAGACGGTCATCTGCGCCTTCACATTCTGCTTCTGGGATACCGCATTGAACGTGGGTGGCATGTCGGGAAACTGGAGCGTGAAAGTCCGGCCGGGCAGGAGTTGGGGTGCGGGGGCGGTCGTGGGCACCGCAGCCTCTGCTCTGGCGGCGAGAACCAGAAGAGATAGAAACAGGACTAGGCTGCGTGTGGAGTAAGTCAAAGACATGGACGCCCATCATACCTGACGCGAGTGTCACGGCGAGATCGCGGCCTCTTCCAGCGTCACATTGTTCTGCTTGCTGTTGCGACCCTGCTTGCGGACGATCTCGAACAGAAGGTCCGCCTTCTTGGCCGGCTCCACCCCCGCCGTGAACTGGACGGTCTGGAAATCACGCAGCGTCGGCTTGAGCTGGCTGCGGAACAGGACGTGGCCGGCAAACA
>JBEKVL010000755.1:0-3493 GCA_049514055.1 Tepidisphaeraceae bacterium
GGTATGGCCGGCGGAATCGGTCTCCCAATATCCATCATCCTCGCCGTTCATGCTGTTCATGGTAAAGCGGCCATTATTGCTATTGTATCCATTTTCGCCCCAACTTCCGCTACCGTCGCCGCTGCCACTACCGCTTCCGCTGCTGTCACCGCTCCCACTGCCACTTCCACTGCCGTCCCCGCTGCTGTCACCGCTCCCACTGCCACTCCCGCTGCTGTCCCCACTTCCGTCCCCGCTTCCGCTGCTGTCGCCGCTGCCACTGCCGCTACCACTGCTGTCTCCGCTCCCGCTGCCGCTGGAACTGCTGTGGCCGCTGGCGCTGTTGCCCCAGTCCGAGGACTCGGTATGCCCGAAATCGTAGACGTACGACCCGTTCGCCGAGCCGCTGTCGTTCGTCGTCGTCTGGGCCGCCCGCCAGCCGCCGGGGTCGCGAACCCAGCTCGTCGACTGTTCCCAACTCCGGCCGCTCCCGCCGCTCTCGGTGTACGATTCATCCGTCGCTTGCGACGAGGCGGAATAGCCCCCATCCCAGACCGACAGGCTCGAACTGCTGCTGGAATACGACCCGCCGCCGGAATAGCCGGAGTTCTCCGAGAAGTAGTCCCGCGAGGAGCCGCCGCCGCTGCGCGCCACCGACCCGTCCGCCGCGAGAATCGCCTGCTCCGAGAAACCATACGCATCCCCCTGGCCGCCGCTCTCGGTCAGCGTGCCGGTGACGGTCACATACGAATCGACCGGCCGGGAATAGCTCCCGCTGCCGGAATAGGAGATATCCGTCTGCCCCGATGCGCTGGCCGCGCCGCCGCCGCTGCTGATCCAGTTGCCATCCGTCCCGAGCACGGAGGTGGCGTCGAACTGCGAAGAGTCCGCGGAACTCTCGGTGTCGGAGATCGTCCCGTTCACCACGTTACCCATGAGCGTGCTCGAATAGCTTCCACTGCCCGAGCAGTTGAAGGAGTCGTTGCCCTGGCCCCAGTCGTGGCCGCCGCCGGATGTGGCGCACCACGATCCATCCGTTCCCAGGGATTCCTGGATGCTGTAATTGTACCCCATGATCTCGCCGCCGCTTTCGCTCATCGTTCCCTGGAGCGTGGCGCTGCGCGGACTGGATATCGTGAACGAACCGTTGCCGCTGCCGGAATACGCATAGGAGCTTCCGCCCGAGGCGCTTTCCCAGCCGCTGCCGCCGCCATCCGTCCACGCGCCCCCGGCCACTTCCAGGTCCACCGTTCGCCCGCCCGCCCAGGAATCCGCGCCGCTTTCGGTGATGGTGCCCTGCATCAGCCCGCCGTGGACGTACAACGCATAAACGCCGCTGCCGCTGTAGCTGGATTCCTCGTCGGCGCCGGAATAGGTCGAGCCCGTGCCGGAACTCAGGCTCCATTGCCCGTTGGCCAGTGTTTCGCCCCAGTCGGCATCCAAGGTGGAGTGGTCGCCACCGCTTTCATGGATTGTCCCGGCCACCGTTTCGACGGAATCCGTGTAGGCATAGACCCCGGCACCTTCGTAGGTCCAGTCGTCGTGAGTGTGATAGCTGCCGCCGCCGTATCCCGAGTCCACCCACGCGCCGCTGGAGGCGCTGGAGTTGATGGTGTAGTGCGAGGATGAGGACTCACCGCCACTCTCCGTAGTGGTTCCCGAGACAAGGTCGTTGGCCGTCAGATAGACATAGGTGCCGCCGCCGCTGTACGAGGAATCCTGCTCGCTGCTGGATTCGGTGGTGCCGCTGCCCGAACTCAGGCTCCACTGGCCATCCGTGCCCAGGGTCTCACCCCAGGAGAAATCTTCCGACTGGTGATCTTCGCCGCCTTCGGTGGTCGTGCCCGAGGCCGAGCCGGTGGAACTGCTGTAGGCGTAACCACCGCCGCCGTCGTAGGTTGAGTTGTCGTGGGCGTGATACTCGCCGCCGCCCGTGCCGGTGTCCACCCAGGCCCCGCCGGAAGCGATGGAGTTGATGGTGTAGTGCGAGGATGAGGACTGGCTGCCGTCTTCCGTGGTGGTTCCCGAAACATAGTCGTTGAGCGTCAGATCGGAATAGCTCCCGCCGCCGCTGTAGGACCAGTCCTGGTTGCTGCTGGAACTGGTGGTTCCGCTGCCGGAGGTCAGAACCCACTTGCCATCGGAACCGAGTGTCTCACCCCACGAGAAGTCCGACGAGTAGTGGTCGCCGCCGCTTTCACTGACACTGCCGCTAGTTGTGCCATCGGAAGTGGTGTAGGAATATCCGCCGCCGCCCGCGTAGGTGGAGTTGTCGTGGGCGTGGAACTCGCCGCCGCCCGTGCCCGTGTCCACCCAGGTTCCGCCGGAGACGCTGGAATTGATGGTGTAGTGCGAGGATGAAGACTGGCCGGCGTCTTCGGTGGTGGTTCCCGAGACGGTTCCGCTGCCCATCGCATAAGAGTAGTTCCCGCCGCCGTTGTCAGACCAGTTGTCGTGCGAGCTGAGTTGCTCGGTGCTCGTTCCTGAAACCAGGGTCCAGTTCCCATCCGTGCCCAGGCTTTCCGCCCAGGAGCCGTTCAACGACCAGTGGCTCGCCCCGTCTTCGTCGATCGTTCCGCTTGCCGACTCGCCGGAATCGCTGGCGGAATAGCCGCCATCTCCGTCGTAGGCTGAGTCGCTGTCGCCATTAAAGGTGCCGCTGCTGCCGCCGGTTTCGATCCAGTTTCCCGCACTATAGACCGACGTCGTCGCCACATGGTAGGAGTCCCCCTGGCTGCCGCTTTCGATGGCGCTCCCGCCAACCCCGCCGCCGTCCACGACATAGCCATACGTCCCCCCGCCGCTGTAGCCGGAACTTGTCGTGCCATCTGCGGTATAAGTGCCGTCTGTTGCCGTGTAGGAATACGAATCGCTGTCGCTTTCGCTCCCGGTGATCGTGCCGCTGACGGCGCCGGTTCCGGCGGCGTAACTGTATGTGCCCGTGGTGGTTGAAGAGAAACTGCTGCCGCCGCTGAGCAGGCTGGTGCCGGTGCTGGTGTTGGAATTTGCGTCGTAGGCGTTGGAGATGTCGGCCGAGAAGCTGGCCGATTGCGTGAACGGCGTCGTCGTGCTTCCCGACGAGCCGTCGGAGGTGTTCCAGGCGTAAACGAAGGAGCCGCCGCCGCTCTGGCCGCCGTCGGCCGAGAAAGTGTAGCCGGACCCGGCGGCATCCCCGGCCGCCGAGAACGTATGCTCGTACGACCCGGAGAACGTCTGCGTCAGCCCTCGTACGCCGGAAACCGGCGACGTCGTCACCTGCCCGCCGCTGGTCAGGGCCTCGTCGTAAGTCCAACTGCCGTCGGCCGCTTCGGTGGAGGTGACCACAAGCGTGTCCAGGCCGGAACTGGCCACATTGTGGACGATCCCGTCGCTGTCCGTCCAGGTGGAGTTGTCATCCGTCGCTTTGCTGTCGGTGAAGCTGAAGTTGCCCAGGGCCGACCGCGTATAGGCCGTATACGGCCCGACCACGAAGCCGTCGCTCAGCGCATAATACCCCGCGCCGCGCGGCCCGCCC
>JBEKVL010000756.1:0-3480 GCA_049514055.1 Tepidisphaeraceae bacterium
TCGGTGAGTTGCATGGCGTGGGCGATCGCCGCGTCGGTCGGACGGGGCATGCCCCAGGTCGAGATGATGGCCGCGATCCCGGTGATGTCCACTGGCGCATGTACCACGACGTTCGTCAGCCCCAGCAGCTTGGTCGCGCCACGAGCGGCAGCCTCATCGAGGTCCACCAGGTGGATTTCGCCGAAATGCCCGGCCAGTTCGGGCAGGTCCAGGTCGTTGCAGTTGCCCGCGCCCAGCACGCAGAGCCGCCCGCCTTTGGGGCCCCGCCGCAACAGCGCCTCGATACGCTGCCGGTGCGATGCGAACCACGCCCGGCTCCCGGCCGTCGATTCGTTCATCCGTCTCTGTGACTTCTCGACCATAGTTCGCCCGAGCAGAGTATAATGGATCTCGCGTGAACGATCCGCGCCCCACATCTCGTGCCAGCCTCGCAGTCCTGCTCGTGTTCTCCTTTGCCTTGCGCCTTGCCTGGGGCCTGTGGCAACCGGCCCAGATCGATTCGCGACTTCCCGATCAGGCCGAGTACCTGCAACTGGGCCGGAATCTGCTGCATAATCACCAGTTCTCATTCTTCGATGAGCGATTTGGCCAGGAAGTCCGTGCGTATCGGACACCCGGCTATCCCGTTCTGATTGCGGCGTGCGGCGGCAATGTCCGTGTGCTGCGAATCGTGCAGGCGGTGATTGACACTTCGACGGTGCTGGCCGCGTTCCTGCTGGCGCGACGCTGGCTTACCCCGGGCGGGTCGATGGCGACGGCCATCTTCGTCGCCGTCAACCCGTTTCTGGTCTACTTCTCCGGACTGGTCCTGAGTGAGACGCTCTTCACCGCGATGCTCACGTGGGGTGTTGTGCTGCTGGTTCGCCGGCCGGGGTATGTTCTCGGCGGCGTGGTGCTGGCCCTGTCGGTCCTGGTGCGTCCGTCGGCGGTGGCGTTGCCGGTGATCCTCGGGTGCGCTACGCGGATTCTCTGCCCCTCGCCAGCGAAACCCGGCGGATTGGCTGCCGTCGGCCTGGGCATGGTCCTGATCACGGTTGCGGTGACGTTTCCGTGGGCCCTTCGCAACCGCGCCGTGCTGGGCGAATGGGTCTGGCTCACAACCAACAACGGCATCACCCGCTACGATGGTTTCAATCCCGGCGCCACCGGAGCCAGCGACCAGAGTTTTCTCGCCCGGCCGGAGTTGCGGTTCCTTTCCCGGCTCAGCGAAACCGGGCGGGACCGCACGCTGTCCTCGCTGGCGGATGAGTTCGTTCGTTGCCAGTGGCGGCAGAACCCCTCCGGCCTGCTGCGCCTGTCGCTCCTGAAGATCGCCCGCACCTGGAGCCCCGTTCCCCTCAGCAGCGAGTTCGGAAGCCGGCGGCTGTACCTGATTGTCGCCATTGCCTACGCCGTGCCGTCGTACCTGGCCGGCCTGGCGGGCATCCTTTTCGGCAAACTTCCCGCCCGGGGGAGGTTCTTATTGATCGTACCGGCGCTATACTACACGGCGGTCCATGCGGCTTCCGTCGGCTCGCTCCGCTATCGTATACCGGTCGAACCGATCCTGGCCGTGCTTGCAGGCGCGGGGATTGCATGGATGATTGAGCGTCTGAGTCCGCGGAGTCGCCCGGATAACGCATGAACCAGCTTCCGCACGATCACGAGGAGTTTCAGCCACGGCCCCGCATTGGCTGGGTGCGGAGGGTCTTGTCGACCATTGTGCTGCTGCTGTTGTGTGCGATCATCGGCGGCTACTGGTGGGCAACCGATTCCCGGCGCGTTCAGCAGTTCGCACAGGACGAACTCCACGATCTTGTCGGTGCGCGTGTGGAAATCCGGCGCGCCAGTCTTTCGCTTTTCGAGGGCTTGCGACTTGAAGGCGTTCGTGTCCTGGTCGATGACCGGAATGCACCGGATTCCTGCGTTTTCTCGGCCAAGGCCCTTCTGGTCACCGCGTCGCTCAAAACGCTGGCCACCCGCCGGCTCGATACGTCGCAGATCACGGCGGTGCAGCCGCAAGTGCTTCTCTGCGAGGACCTCGACAAGAAGCAGTGGAACTACGAGCGAATCCACCGGATCAAGGTCGAGACGCCAAAGCCCGAGACGGAGCCGGCCAAACCCAAGACCCTTCCAGAGGTCTTTCTGCGGGCCGGTGTTGTCGAATACAGCCGGATCGAGAATGGCCGCCACACCATCGTCGGCCGTACCGCCATCGACGGCCATCTCCTGCCGCAACCGGGCGGGCGGAATCGCTACACGTTCGATCTCGACAGCCGGCTTGCCGGCCACGCCGACGGGCCACGGCTCCGCGGAACCCTGGACATGGACCAGTTTGCCGTCTCGGCCACCATCGACAACGTGGAGTTCGGCCAGAGCGTCGCCGCGATGCTCCCGTCGCAGGTGCAGGCATGGTGGCGCAAACACCAGATCGCCGGCCGCATTCGCATCACCGAGCTGAACTACGCCCGGGCCGAAAAGGATTTTCGAGTGGTGATCGAGGCGGAGCGTGTGGGCCTGACGCTCTGGCCGGAAGAATTGATGGATGAATGGGAGTACCGGGTTCAGAAGCTCTGGCGGCCGGGAATCAGGACGGACCTGCCGAATGTTTTTCCGCTGGTTGGCGTCACCGCATCGGTCGCGAAAGCGATGGGTCCGCGGCCGGTACGCCTGACGGACGTCGCCGGGCGTTTCACGTTCACGCCGCAGGGCATCAGCATTTCGTCGATTCGGGCCGACTTCGAAGGCAACCGGATCATGGCGATGGGCGAGATCGGGGGCTACTCGGAACACGCCCCGCTTCAAGTCATCGTTTTCGTACCACATTTGAACATCCCCCGTCTGCCGACATACATCTGGTCGATGCCCTTCGAGGCCCGGGAGATCTGGGCCGACTTCCGTCCCTACGGCACGGGCCGGCTGACGATCCAGGCCCAGCGGAATCAGGCCGGGGGGAAGATCCGCATCGAAGCATTACTCGACGTCATCGACGGCGCGTTCACTTTCCATGATTTTGCCTACCCGTTGCGAAAGATCCGGGGGCAGCTCTGGTTCGGGAAGGACGTGACCACCGGCCAGGATCGCGTCGAGTTTCGCGACTTTGTCGGGCTGGGCGCGGCGGGAACGGAAAACGAGAATGCTTCGATGACGCTTTCGGGGTGGGTGTCGCCCCTGGGCAAGAACGTGGGGCTCGATCTGCGATTTTCCGGCCGGGATTGCCACCTCGATCCGATTCTCCGCCAGGCGCTTCCCCCGGATGCGCAGGAGGTCGTGGCCAGTTTCGACCCGGTTGAGGACGGCCGCGCGACTCCGGTTCAGTTGCACGCCGACTTCGAGGCGAGAGTCAGGCGTGAGCAGGGACCTCGCCGGCGGGTTAACGTGGATGTCGATCTCGACGTCCACAAGGCCGCCGGGGCCTTCTCGGGCTTCCCATATCCGCTGCGCAATCTCCAGGGTCGTGTGGAGATCCATCCATTCTCGGTGGACATCAGGAACCTGCAG
>JBEKVL010000757.1:0-3476 GCA_049514055.1 Tepidisphaeraceae bacterium
TTTTGAAACAGACGATGTTCCATACCGTCGTGTCGAAACTCCCGCCCCGTTTCCGCGCTCTGCTGCTGGACGAGTTGTGTCGTCAAACCTGACCGCCAAACGTGGCAAAAGTCGAGCTCAGACCGCCTGAAGGCGGCACGCCAGACGCGACATCGGCGGCTTCACACGTTCCGCTTTGTCGCCGCCCATTCCTCATGCAACCTCGTCAGCCGCGCCACGATCTCGGGCTTGTCGGCCGCCAGGTTCTTCTTCTCGCCGATGTCCTCGCGCAGGTTGCCGAGGAAGAGCCCGATCCGCTCCTGCTTCCTGTCGGTGGCGCTGGTGTCCCAGGCGTTGCCGATGAGTTTCCAGTCGCCCTGGCGCACCGCCCACTGGCCCGCTTTACCGGAGTCGACCTGCCAGTGAACCACATCGTGCGGGCTGGGGGCGTCGGCCGAGCTGATCACGGGGAGCACGCTGGTTCCGTCGAGCGCGGGCGGGGGTTTCACGCCGCACAACTCGGCCACAGTCGGGAGCCAGTCGCAACTGTGGACCAGTTGGTCACGCACCTGCCCTTCGGGCAGATGGCCGGGCCAGGAGATGATGCCCGGCACGCGGATGCCGCCTTCGAAGAGGCTGAACTTGGCCCCGCGATAGGGCCCCGCGCTGCCGCCGCCGAAGTGGGCGCGTTCCTCGGTCGAATGGCCATGGTCGGACTGGAAGAGCACGATCGTGTTCTCGCGCAGGCCCTGCTCGTCCAGTTTCTTGAGCAGTTGGCCGATCCGCTCGTCGAGCGTGGCCATGAAGGCCGCGTAGAGGTTGCGCGGATAGGGAAGGTCCTTGAAGTGTTCCCGCCACTTGTCGTCGGGCTGATAGGGATAGTGCGGCTCGTTGATCGCGAAGTACATGAAAAACGGCCGCTCGCGGTTCTCGGTGATGAACCGTCCGGCTTCCTCCACCATCATGTCGGCGAAGAATCGGCCGGAGGCGTAGACTTCCCTGCCGTCGCGGTAGAGGTCGTGGATGTTCGGCCCCGACCAGTAGAAGAAATGCGACCAGTTGTCGATGCAGCCGCCCATGTGGCCGAAGGAGTAATCAAAGCCGCGGGCGTTGGGCATGGTCTGGGGCGTGTAGCCGAGGTGCCACTTGCCGACGTGGGCGGTGGCGTAGCCGGCCGCCTTGAACATGGCGGCCATGGTCGTCTCCTCCGGCGGGAGGCCCTCTTTGGCCCCGCGCTGCGAGGCGGCGTTGCCCAGCACGCCGTTGTGCAGCGGATATCGCCCGGTGAGCAGCGCCGCCCGCGACGGCGAACAGACCGGCGCGGCCGAGTAGAACTGGGTGAAGCGCACACCGCGGGCGGCCAGGGCGTCAAGGTTGGGGGTGGCCAGGTCTTTGGCGCCATAGCAGCCGGCGTCCACCGAGCCCTGGTCGTCGGTGATGATGACGATCACGTTGGGTTTGCGTGCCTCGGCCGCCGCGGCCACCTGCGAAGCGATTGGGAACGCGGCCATTCCGGCGAGGGATTGCTGGAGTATTTGTCGGCGTGTCATGATGCAAGGAAGTACCGGTGCATGGGGGCGTTCGTTTCGGGATTCTCAAAGAGCGGCTGGAGGCGGTGCTGAAGGCCGACGCGCGCCGGTCTCACAATTCGGCCGGAGACCTGCACTGGTCACAGATTCCTGTGGAGCAGCGGGACGTACGTCGCGCCTGCCGCGGAGAGTCTGCTCTCAAACAGCGTGAAGCCGGAAGTGGTGAACTTCGGGCCGGGAAGACCCGGATGTCCGGGCGGTTGCGCGAGCGTTCCGCGGACGCCGGCGTGGACCGGATACCTGGCCCGGGCCAGGGTGATGTGCGGATGATATTGCCGTCCCTCGCGTGGGAATCCCAACTGCACGGCCGCCTCCTCGACTCGCGTGAACAGCCGGACGATTGCCTCGACATCTCCCTCGAGTTCGGCGGCGATGATGCGCACGGGCCCGCGGGGTGGAAAGCAGGTAAGACCGGCCACGTGGAGTTCCGCCGGTTCGAGTGCCACCAGTTTCAGTGCCTCGCAGAGGCCGTTCACCCGGGTGTCGGGTGTCTCGCCCAGGAATTTCAGCGTGATGTGAAGATTGTCCGGTGCGGTCCAGCGGACCCCGGGCAGCAGCGGCCGGAGCGAGTCTTGCAGCCGCCGCAGGTGCTGCAGTGCTTCGACTGGAAGTTCTACGGCCGTGAACAGTCGCATGGGGACCTCCGTTCGAGGCTCGCACTGCACGATGTTGCACGATGGCCGGCGCTCTTTACATCGCGGTTGTTGATCGGCACGCGTGCCGGCACGCGTCCGGATGGCGCGTTGAGTCCCGCGGAATCACGAATGAGTCTCCGTTCCCAGTATGCCCGCCAGCACGACGCCGATCTCGTTCATCCGGCAGGGCTTCTGGATGATGGCCGCGACGCCGGCGGCTTCCAGGTCGGCGCGGGATTTCTCGGGGATATATCCCGCGGCGACGGCCACCTTCACCTGGGGGTTGATCCGCTTGAGTTCGCGCAGAACCTCCAGTCCGTCCATGTCGGGCATGGCCATGTCCAGCACCACGGCGCGAATGCGGCTGCGTTCTTTTTCATATAGTTCGATGCCCTTGCGGCCGCAGGCCGCGAGGATCACTTCGTAGCCCAGTTGCACCAGCGCCATGCTGGCCAGGGCGCGAATCATCTCCTCATCGTCCACCAGCAGGATCAGCCCGTGGCCGCGCGGAGGCTCAGTACCGGCCTCGCCCTTGCCGGCCGCGCCGGCCGGCATTTGCTGATTCGCTGCATGCACATCAAAGGGAACAGCCTCCCCAGCGTCGTTCCTCGCAGCCACCAGCAGTTTGGAACTGAGTCGTCCGGCCCGGCGCGTGGCCGCGATGATCGTGTTAACCATCTCGCGCTCGACGCCGGTCTGGCCGACGCGTGTCTCCAGCATTTCGGCCGCCCCCAGGATTCCCGCCAGGAGATTGTTGAAGTCGTGTGCGACATCTCCGGCCAGCCGGCCGACGTCGCCCGCCTTTCGGTTCTGACGAAGTTGATCGCTCAGCCGGCCATTGGTCAGCAGGAGCCTCCACGCCCATGTTGCGACCGGCGTCACAACGAACAGCACTATCGTTATTGGCCGCCAGTTGTAGCGAGACGCCCCCCACAGGACGACAACCACCACCGCCGCGCTCATGATGAGGCCCAGCAATGCACGCCGGTCAACGAGACGCCAACCACTCTCAGGCATCAGTTTCTCCGCCGCGGACCAACCCGTGGCCACATCGACCACACCGGCCACATCGACCACACCGGTCAGTATAGCGTTCCCATCGGGATCTGAGAACCCCGATGTGTAACGATCGCCGGCATGTTTCCATCACCTCGCGTCGCGTGTATATAAGAGCAACACATTCCGGGAGGCCGATCATGCTTCGCCATGCTCTCGTGGTTTTGGTCGTTGTCGCCGCAGCCATATCGTGTGCCGCGGCCGAACCCGTCTCGCT